>JAQVQT010000002.1:29869-35704 GCA_028701435.1 Smithellaceae bacterium
ACTCGGAGAATTGTTGCTAACATGCGCGAACTTTTAAATGGGATGCCTCATGCGAGCAGTTCTTCAGAGAGTCGAACGGGCCTGCGTCAGAATAAATTCTCAGCTATTTTCCGCCACGGATCAGGGGCTTTTGGTGTTTGTGGGCGTGGAAAAGGGCGACACGGAGAAAGACGCTGATATCCTTTTGGAAAAAACGGTTCATCTGCGCATTTTTGAGGATGAACAGGGAAAAATGAACCGTTCGCTTGCCGACATCGCGGGAGAAATGCTGGTGGTATCCCAATTCACGCTGCTGGCCGACTGCGACAGGGGGCGAAGACCGTCGTTCGGCCGCGCGGAAGACCCTGAAAAAGCGAAAGAACTGTATGAATATTTTGTCCGTCAGGCGCACCAAAAGGTCGGAAAACTGGCCACCGGCGCCTTTCAGGAAATGATGCAGATTGAATTGATCAATCACGGCCCGGTGACGATTCTGCTGGACAGCAGGAAAATGGCGTAGCCATGGATGAAAGCGACATCAAAATAGACAAGGAAGGAATCTGGTATTACCGCGGCGCCCATATGTTCCGCAAAGACATTTTGTGCGTTTTCTTTGAGCATTTGAACCTAGATGATTGCGGCAGGTATTTCGTCGAACTCAACCGCGAAATCTGCTATCTGGATGTCGAAGATACGGCCTTTGTCGTGACGGCGGTTTACAAGACGCAAAGCGCCTGCGGTTCTGAAGAACTGGAAATCCTGCTGAACGACGACCGGAAAGAAAAGCTGGCCGCGGACACCCTGGCCGTCGGCAAAGACAACGTCCTGTATTGCCGCGTAAAAAACGACCGGTTCCCCGCCCGCTTTACACGGAAGAGCTACTATCAACTGGCGGAATTTATCGAACCCGACGGCGCGGACAACGAATTCTGCGTCGTTTTGAACAGCCAAAAATATCCGATCGTACGCGCATCCCTTAAACCATGACAACGGAGGAGACCATGTTAGATGATGTTGTGAAAGAATCCTTGACATTTGACGACCTGCTGCTGGTGCCCGCGGCTTCCAGTGTTCTGCCGCGGGACGTCGAAACGGCCACCTGGCTGACGCAGAAGATCCGGCTGAACATTCCCATCGTCTCGGCGGCCATGGATACGGTGACGGAATCCCGCACGGCCATCTGCATGGCTCAGGAGGGCGGCATCGGCATCATTCACCGCAACATGAGCATCGAACGCCAGGCCATCGAAGTGGACCGGGTAAAAAAATCCGAAAGCGGCATGGTGGTCGATCCGATTACCATCGAACCGGAGCGAAAAGTCAGCGACGCGCTGGCCCTGATGCACCAGTATTCCATCTCCGGCGTGCCCGTCGTCAAGAATGAAAAGCTGGTCGGCATCCTGACCAACCGCGATCTGCGTTTTGAAGAAAACCTGGAGCAGCCCGTCGCCAATGTGATGACCAAAAAAAATCTCATCACCGTCAAGTCCAGCATTACACTGGAAGAATCCAAGAAACTCCTCCACAAACACCGGATTGAAAAACTGCTGGTCGTGGACGATGAAAACCGTTTGAAAGGCCTGATCACCATCAAGGACATTGAAAAAATCCGCCGCTATCCCAACGCCTGCAAGGACTCGCTGGGCAGGCTGCGCGTCGGCGCGGCCGTGGGCATCATCGACCGGGAGCCGCGCATCGAGGCGCTTCTGGCGGCCGGCGTGGACGTGATTGCCATTGACACCTCTCACGGACATTCGGCGGGCGTGATTGACGCCATTCGATCCACCAAGACGAATTTCCCCAAATGCGAACTGATCGCGGGAAACATCGCGACGGCCGAGGGCGCCCGGGCACTGATCGAGGCTGGGGTTGACGCGGTGAAAGTCGGCGTGGGCCCAGGCTCCATCTGCACCACCCGCATTGTCGCGGGTGTCGGCGTGGCGCAGATGTCCGCCATTCGCGATACATACAAAGTCGCCTCCCAAAAAGGAATCCCCGTTGTTGCCGACGGCGGCATCAAATATTCCGGAGACATTGTCAAGGCTCTGGGCTGCGGCGCGAATGCCGTCATGATCGGCGGGTTGTTTGCCGGAACCGAAGAAAGCCCCGGCGAAACGATTCTGTTCCAGGGGCGCAGCTACAAGGTGTATCGCGGCATGGGATCGCTGGAGGCCATGAAAATGGGAAGCCGCGACCGCTACTACCAGGACGACATCGAAGCGTCGTCCAAGACGGTTCCGGAAGGGATCGAGGGCAGGGTGCCTTTCCGCGGATCGCTTTCCGCCAGCATTGTCCAGCTCATCGGGGGATTGAAAGCCGGCATGGGCTACGTGGGCTGCAGAACGATCGCGGAGCTGATCGAAAAATCCCGCTTTGTCCGCATCACGTCGGCCGGCCTCAGGGAAAGCCACGTCCACGATGTCATCATCACCAAGGAAGCGCCCAATTACTGGATTGATTAGTCAAACATGAAGCAAGCCGATTTCGTTCATCTCCATGTCCATACACAGTACAGCCTTCTCGACGGCATGATCCGTCTGGACGACCTCTTTAAAAAAGCCAAAGAATACGCGATGCCGGCGATCGCCATCACCGATCACGGTACGATGTTCGGCGCGATTGATTTCTACAAACAGGCCTGCGCCAACAACATCAAACCGATCATCGGCTGTGAACTGTATGTCGCGCCCCGAAGCCGCCTGGACAAAACGCCGTCCGCCATCGGCGATACGGCGCGCCATCTGATCGTCTGGGTCAAAAACATGCAGGGCTACAAGAATCTGATGAAGCTGACCTCCGCCGCCCATCTGGAGGGGTTTTACTACCGGCCGCGCGTGGACAAGGCCCTGTTGAAGGAGTGCTCCGAAGGCCTGATCGCGTCCAGTGCCTGCCTTCACGGGGAAATCGCTTCGCATATCGTCCGGGGCCACATGGACGAAGCCCGCAGGGCCGCCCGCGAACTTCAGCAAATCTTCGGCGAGGACAATTTCTACCTGGAGCTCATGGAAAACGGCATTCCCGAGCAGAAGATCGCGAACCAGGGTTTGATGGAGCTCGGCCGGGAACTTTCCATTCCGCTCATTGCGACCAACGACTGCCACTATCTGAACGCCGATCACGCCGAGGCGCATGATGTTCTGCTTTGCATTCAAATGGGGAAAACGATCGAGGACAAAGACCGGATGTCGATGTCGTCCGCTCAGTTTTATGTCCGCTCCCCGCAGGAAATGCAGGCGCTCTTTGCCGCGACCCCCGAAGCCGTCGCCAATACGCTGGCGGTCGCGGACCGCTGCAATCTGACCTTTGAATTCGGGAAATTCTACCTGCCGAAATTCGAGGTTAAAAACCCCGAAGAAACGCTGGAGGAGTACCTGGACCGCAAGGCGACGGAAGGGCTGGAGAAACTGTTTCCGGTTATTCTCAAGTATGCAAAGGAAGACGAGGCGACGGTCCGCGAAAAATACACGAGAAGGCTGCGCTCCGAGCTGGAAATCATCAAGAAAATGGGGTTCGCCGGATATTTTCTGATCGTTTCCGATTTTATCAAGCACGCCAAGCACACGGGCGTTCCCGTCGGTCCCGGACGCGGCTCCGCGGCCGGATCGCTCGTGGCCTACGCCATTCGCATCACCGACATCGATCCTCTGCGCTACGGATTGTTTTTTGAACGTTTTCTTAATCCGGACCGGATCAGCATGCCGGACATTGACATCGATTTCTGCCAGGAGCGCCGGGGCGAAATCATCAAATACGTCACGGAAAAGTACGGCAAGGACAAGGTTTCGCAAATCTGCACCTTCGGCAAAATGATGGCCAAGGGCGTGATTCGGGACGTGGGCAGAGCCCTGAATATTCCTTACGGCGACGCGGACCGCATTGCCAAGCTGGTGCCCGGTTTTCCGCTGAATATCACGCTTGCCGAGGCGTTCAAGGCGGAGCCCCGCTTTGCCGAAGAGCGCAAAAAAAATCCAAAGATCGATAAAATGCTGTCGCTTTCCCTGATTCTGGAAGGTCTCAACCGGCATTCTTCCGTTCACGCCGCCGGCGTGGTGATCTCCGACGCTCCGCTCGTTGAACGCGTTCCGCTTTTTGCTCCCAAGGACGATATGGTTTCCCAGTATTCGATGAAGGATATCGAAACCGTCGGCCTGACCAAATTTGATTTTCTGGGGTTAAAAACGCTGACGGTCATCAAAAACGCCGTGGATTTCATCAAGGCGTCCCATCATGTTGACCTTGATGTGAACAACCTTCCGCTCGATGATGAAGAAACCTACCGGCTGCTCGCCAAGGGGGAAACCGACGGTGTTTTTCAGCTGGAAAGCGCCGGCATGAAAGACCTGCTGGTCAATTTCAAGCCGGACCGCATCGAAGACGTCATTACGCTGATTGCCGCCTATCGGCCGGGGCCGATGCAGATGATTCCCGATTTTATCGCCCGCAAGCACGGCAAGCAGCAAATCACCTATGAACTTCCCCAACTGGAGCCGATCCTGAAGGAAACCTACGGCATTATTCTGTATCAGGAGCAGGTTATGCAGATTGCCAACGCTATCGGCGGCTACACGATGTCCCAGGCCGATACGTTGCGCAAAGTGATGGGGAAAAAGCAAATTGCGGCCATGGAACAGGAAAAACCCCGCTTTCTTGAAGGCGCGAAAAAGCAAAACATCAACGAAAACAAAGCGAAATACATCTGGGAGCAGATGGAGAAATTCGCCGCGTACGGCTTCAATAAATCGCACAGCGCCGCTTATGCGATGATCACGTATCAGACCGCTTATCTCAAGGCGCATTATCCGGTGGCTTTTCTGGCGGCCCTGCTCACCAGCGAAAAAGACAACCGGGACAAGATTATCAAGCACATGTCCAACTGCAAGGAAATGGGCATTAATATTCTGCCTCCGGACATCAATGAATCGCAAAAGGACTTCAGCATCTCAGGCGGCAACATCCGTTTCGGCCTTGCCGCCGTCAAGAATGTCGGGGAAGCGGCGATTGAATCCGTCATGGAGATCCGCAAAGAAGGAAAATTTACCTCTTTTATGGATTTCCTGTGCCGCGTCGATCTGCGCAAGGTCAACCGAAGGGTGCTGGAAAGCCTGATCAAATGCGGGTCCTTTGATTCACTGGGCTACACCAGGCGGCAGCTTATGGAATGCCTGGATTCGGCCATGGAGGATGCGCAGCGCAAACAGAAGGAATTGCAAAGCAATCAGGCAAGCATCTTCGATCAGCTAGGCGCCGTGGAAGCAGACCGGAAAAACGGCAATGGATCTTTTTCCATTCCCGACCTTCCCGAATGGGACCGCAAGGAGCTTCTCGCCATCGAAAAGGAAACCGTCGGTTTTTACATTTCGGGACACCCGCTGCACGGCTACACAGGCAAGTTGAACCTGGTTGCCAACACCAATTCTTCGACACTGAGTGCCAAAAGGGACAAAGACGTCATCACCATCGCGGGGATCGTCAGTTCTCTTTCCGAAAGAATGACCAGGAAAAAAGACGTCATGTGCAACGTCGTTCTTGAAGACCTGGAGGGCTCCGTCGGCATCATCTTCTGGTCTGATATTTACAGGAAATATTCAGATTTGCTTCATGCCGACGAACCGGTTGTGGTTCAGGGAATCGTCGATGTCGGAGATGAATCGAATAAAATCATCGCCCAGGAGGTGATTCCGTTGGCCCGCGCCCTGGAAAACCCCTATAAACAGGTTCGTTTTATGGTCCGGACGGACAAAATCTCTCCGGAAGGAATTTCCGCCCTGAACGAAACCATTCGTAAATACAGCGGAAAACACGAAGGTTACATTCATCTGTTGAACGGGAAATGCGAAACCATCGTCCGCCTGGGGG
>JAQVQT010000067.1 GCA_028701435.1 Smithellaceae bacterium
CCTTCTTCCTGAATTTGGGAGACGACCGCTTCCTGATCGCGAAACTTCATCAGCTGCTTGGTGATCCGCAGGGAGGACGGGGGCAGGGCGGCGAGCTTTGCCGCCTGCGCATAGGCGTAGGGCATTAACTCTTCGGGCGGCAAAACTTTGTTGACCAGGCCCATGTCGAAAGCTTCGCGCGCCGAAAAAGATTCGCCGAAAAACAGAAGCTCCGCGGCGCGCTGATAGCCGACGATTTGGGGCAAAAGAAGGCTGGATCCGAATTCCGGGCACAGCCCAAGCTTGGCGAAGGGCATGGAAAATTTTGCGTTTTCCGCCGCATAGACCTGATCACAGTGCAGCAGCATGGTCGTCCCGATGCCGATGGCCGCGCCCGCCACGGCGGCGATCACCGGTTTTTTCGCCAGACATAAGTTGGCGATGAAGCGGGCGACCGGCCGGTCTTCCACCTCTTCGGGGTTGTTCATAAAATCTTCCAGGTCGTTGCCCGCCGTGTAGATATCCGGTTTGCCGCAAAACAACAGCGCCCGGACGCCTCGATCTTCCTCCCCGTCTTGAATCGCATCCGCCATCTGCTGGTACATGGCGGCCGTGATGGAGTTTTTCTTGTCCGGCCGGTTGAATTCGATGGTCAGGATTCCGTTTTGTTTTCTGGTTTCGATGTCCATTTTTGCTCCTTTAGGGTTTGAAAAAATGATGCCGCCTAAGATCCGCCGGCGGGGTTTCCTTCCAGCTTCTTCAGCCCCAGGTCGATCGCGCTGTGGCTGCCGAAAAGAATCAGCTGGTCCTCCGCCTCGAAAACAAAATCGCCGGGTGGATTCGTGATGGTCTGGTTTTTGCGGATGATGTTGATGATCATCGCGCCGGTTTCCGCCTTCAGGTTGACCTCGCGGATGCTTTTGCCGATCGTCGGGTTGCCGGGGGCGATGTAGCAGGTCTCGATGGTTCCCTGCGCCAGGATCTGGCCGATCTGGTCGAAGGCCTCCTGGGTGTAGCGCACTTCTCGCAAAATGCCGTAGGATTTGTTCCGAATGATGTTGCCCTGCGCCAGCACGATGCTGTTGGGAATGTGAAACATCTTGAGGACGCGGCTGAAGATCTGAATGGAGGTTTCGAATTCCTCGGGGATGACGTCGTCGGCGCCGAGCGCCAGCAGTTCCTCGATGTCCGCAAGGTATTTTGTCCGGACGATCACGTGCAGCTTCGGATTGAGGCTTTTGGCGTTGGATAGGCAGTTTTTCGTGAGAAAACGGTCGGAAATGGCGATGACCATGACGCGTGCCTTCTCCACGCCGGCGCGCCGCAGAATTTCCACGTTGGACGCGTCTCCCCAGATCGCGTTTGCATCCCCGCCGTTTTTCGCCTTTTTGATTTTCTGGAAATTCAGATCGATCATCGCGTAGTGAATGGCGGTGTTTTTCAGCACCCTGGCCAGGTTTCTGCCGTTGAGCCCCATTCCGCAGATGATCACGTGGTTGAAAAGGGAAACGCTGCCGGCCGCAACGGCGTCGGGTTGACCGGGATGCGGGAGTTTCTTGCGGTTGAGCAGAAAATAGGTCAGCGACGCCAGAAGGGGGGTGAAGATAAAGGTCAGGACGGAGGCGCCGATGAAGGTCTGATAAATGCCATCGGAAATAATCTGGCTTCGGTAGCCCTGTGAGGCCAGGACAAAGGAAAATTCGCCGATCTGGGACAGCAGAACACCGCACAGAAGCGCGCTTCGCAAAGGATACTTCATCAGGGCGACAAGGCTCACCACCACGGCAAACTTGATGAGGATGATCCCCAGAGAGGCAAACAGGATGGGGCCGGGATGGGCCTTGAGAAAATCCAGATTGAGAATCATGCCGAACGAAACAAAAAACACGGACAGGAAGACGTCCCGAAAGGGACTGACATCGCTGATGATCTGGTGCGTGAAATCCGTGTCGGAAAGGGCCAGTCCGGCCAGAAACGCGCCGATGGCGAGCGACAGACCCAGCGATTCCGTGATCCAGGCGATGCCCATCGTGATGACCACGGAAGCGATCACCAGTACGTCGCGCATGTTCATATTGACCAGGCGCTCCAGGGCAACCGGGATCACGTAGCGCGCCGCGACCAGAATCACGACGATGATCAGGACGGACTTGAAAAGCTTCCAGAGAATCATGAGGGCGTCCGGACCGCTGCCGGCGGCCAGAAAGGGGATCATCAGCATCATCGGTACGACCATGATGTCCTGAAACAAAATGACGCCCACGGAAATTCGCCCCTGCGGCGACGATTCGTCGTCCCGGTCCTTGAGGATTTTCAGGATCAGGGCCGACGAGCTGTGGACCAGCAGAAAGCCGATCAGGACGGACTGGCTGACGCTCAACTTCATGGACAGCCCGACGAGCAGGCCGATGATAAAGGTGCACAGAAGCTGCAGGCCGCCCGTGAGGAGAATCTCGGAGAGGTGCTTCAAAAACCGGGAAAGCCGGATTTCAATGCCGATGGTGAACATCAGAAAGGCGACGCCGATGTCCGCCATGAGCGAAATGCCGGCGATGTCGTCGATCAGTTTCAGACCGAAAGGCCCGATCAGAATGCCGGTGATGAGAAAGCCGATGATGGAAGGAATCTTAATCTTATTAAAGACATAGATGACCGGAATGGAGAAGCCTAAAATAATGATCAGTTGGTGAAAAAACTTCAGTCCGTCCACGGGCCTTTCCGATCGTTGAAGGGAATTTGCTTTACGGTTCTGTTTACCACTGATCGGAAAAATTTTCCAAAAAAACATCGCCGGAGTGCTGATTTTGATTGACAAAACGAACTCGGGAAATTATTATGCTGCAAAATTCGTTATTTAATGGTGCGGATTATGACCGTTCAGCGAGCCATCATCATTAGCAGAATAATTATTCGCTTCCCCCGAGGAGGCCTGGCCGTGGAATAGCTGAAATTTACGCTCAGCAGGAATTCAAATCCGCTGCCAGGGAAACCGGGCAGCGGATTTTTTATGGGAAAGAGAGGAAACCATGACGAAAAACAGGATTTTAATTTACGACACAACGCTCCGCGACGGCACGCAGGGGGAGCAGGTCACCTTTTCCGCCGAAGAAAAACTGCGGATTGCCCGCCGGCTCGATGATGTCCATTTTCACTACATTGAAGGCGGCTGGCCCGGTTCCAATCCCAAGGACATGCGCTTTTTTGAAATGGCCAAAACGGTGAAGTTTAAAAATGCGAAATTGACCGCGTTCAGCTCCACCCGAAAGCCGCGCATCCGTCCCGACGCCTGCCCGAACCTCAAGGCGCTGATTCGGGCCGAAACCCCGGCCGTGGCGATCTTCGGCAAGGCCTGGGATCTGCACGTTGCCGATATTCTGAAAGTTTCCCTGGAAGAAAATCTTTCCATGATCCGCGACTCCATCGCCTACATGAAGGCCAGGGGAAAAGAGGTGCTTTTTGACGCGGAGCATTTTTTTGACGGCTATAAAAACAATCCCCGGTATGCCCTTCAGGTGGTCAAGACCGCTCTCGACGCGGGCGCGGACAGGATCATTTTCTGCGATACGAACGGCGGTGCCATGCCGCATGAAGTGAGCGCCGTTCTGGGAAAAGTCTCCGCCCTGGTGCCGATGGAAATGTCCGGCATTCACGCCCACAATGATTGCGGCCTGGCCGTCGCCAATTCTCTTGCGGCGGTTCGGGAAGGCGTGAGAATCGTTCAGGGAACGGTCAACGGCTATGGCGAGCGGTGCGGAAACGCGGACCTGACCTCCGTGATCGCCAATCTGCAGCTCAAAATGAAAATGCGCTGCCTGCCGGTGGCTTCGATCCGGCAGTTGACGAACCTTTCGCTGTATGTCAGCGACGTGGCCAACATTCCGCCCCTGATGTCCAGGCCGTTTGTGGGGAGGAGCGCTTTTGCGCACAAGGGAGGCGTCCATGTCAGCGCCGTGACAAAAAATTCGGCGGCCTACGAGCATATGCCGCCGGAGCTGGTCGGGAACAGCCGGCGCGTGCTGGTCTCCGACATGGCCGGCAAAAGCAATATCGCCTACAAGGCCAAAGCCCTGGGCATCGATCTAAATACCAAAAACGCGCTGGGCAAGGTGGTGCGCGAGGTCAAACTGATGGAGGATAAGGGGTATCAGTTCGACGCGGCCGACGGGTCGCTGTCGGTTCTGATGAAGAAGGCGATCGGCCAGTTTGTGGAGCCCTTCACGCTGGAGTGCTTCAGCGTGGTTACCTCCAGGACGCTGGACAATCCCTGCCTGTCTCAGGCCACGATTAAAATTTCCGTGGGCGGCGAAGAGGAGCTGACGGCCGCCGAAGGCAACGGCCCGGTGAATGCGCTTGACCACGCGGTGCGCAAGGCGCTGACCAAATTCTATCCGCAAATCAAGGAAATGCACCTGGTGGATTTCAAGGTGCGCACGCTGGAAGGCTCCGAGGGCACGGCCGCGGGAGTCCGCGTTTTGCTGGATTCGACGGACGGCTCCGAGCTCTGGAGCACCACGGGCGTTTCCGAAAACATCATCGAGGCGAGCTGGCAGGCCTTGATCGACAGCATCGAGTACAAGCTCAGCAAAGACCGGAAAAAGAGGTGACGGACCGCTGATTTTTTGGCTGTTTACGGCCATTGCTAAATCTTGCAATTGCTGATATGGAAGCCCGACGTGAAGCGAGGGCCCGAACGGTGTTATCGATCAACAGCCAGAATCCCCAGATGCGCCTCATTCGGAAGGCGACCGATGTTTTGAGGGACGGCGGCATTATCATTTACCCCACGGATACGGTGTACGGCCTGGGCTGCGATTTATCGAACAAACGAGGCATTGAAAAAATATACGAAATTAAAAGAAGAAACAAAAAACGCCCCTTGAGTTTTGTCTGTTCCGATCTGAAGCACATCAGCCAGTACGCGCTGGTCACGGATTACGCTTATAAAACCATGAAGCGGTTTTTGCCCGGACCCTACACGTTCATTCTGGAAGCGTCGCGTCTTGTCCCAAAAATCATTCTGCCCAAGAGGCCGACGACCGGCATTCGCGTTCCGGACAACGAGATATGTCTTTCTTTGATCCGGGAGCTCGGACAGCCGATCATCAGCACCAGCGTTCAGACCCAGGACGGAGAGGACCTCGGCGACCCCGCGATCATCAACGAACACTTCGGGCGCATTGTGGATCTGATCATTGACGGCGGGACCATCGTTCCCGAACCGTCCAGCGTCGTCAGCCTGGTGGACGACGCGATTGAAGTTCTTCGAATTGGAAAAGGCGACGTGAGCGCCTTTATATAAAATATACAAGGCGGCATTACGCCGCCCGCGCGCCGGCGGGACATCGAGTTCTTCCGGAAGGACGCGGACGGGGGATGCGGCCCAAAAGGATCCTTATGAAACATGTGATGCTCGTGAACGCCGTGCACAAGGAACAGATGCGCATGGCCACGGTTGACGAAAAAGGCAAGCTGATTGAATTCAATATTCAAATGGCGGTCCGGGAGCCGATTACCGGAAATATTTACAAGGGCAAGGTGCTGAAAGTCGAACGCGGCCTGCAGGCGGCTTTTGTAGATTACGGCGGCGTCAAGGACGGCTTTCTTCCCCTGCGGGACGTCAGCCATGAATATCTGACCGAACCGGAAAACGGCTCCTCCGGCGGACGGCCCGCTCTCAAGTCCGGCCAGGAAGTCATTGTGCAGGTCGTCCGGGAAGTCATCGGCAACAAGGGCGCCCTGCTGACATCTTACATCTCCCTGCCCGGAAGGTATCTGGTGCTGCTCCCCAACAAGCTCTGCGGCGGCATCTCCCGGAAAATCGAAAGCGAAGAAGACCGCCAGAAGATCAAGACGCTGATGGATCAGATCCAGGTCCCCGAGGGAATGGGCTTTATCGTCCGCACGGCCGGCATCAACCGGACCAAGCAGGAAATCCAGCGCGACTACCAGTTCCTGATGCGCCTGTGGAAGGAGATCACCAAGAAGGCCGAAGACGCCTCCGAGCCGTCCCTGCTGTATCAGGAAACGGATTTCGGCGTGCGGTCGCTGCGCGACTACCTGACGCTCGAAATTGATGAGATCTGGGTGGACGAGGTGGAGGCCTTCCGCAAAATGCGCGCATACCTGAAAGCGGTCGCCCCCCGCCATTTGAGGATTCTCAAGCAATACAAAGACAAGATACCGATTTTTGAACGCTACGCGCTGGAAGAACAGATCCGGGTGATTTATCAGGAGCGCGTGGAACTCAAGTCCGGCGGCTACATCATCATCAATCCCACGGAAGCCATGATCACCATCGACGTCAATTCCGGGCGCGGGTCGAACAAGCGAAACATCGAGGAAACCGCTTTCCGGACCAACGTGGAGGCGTGTGAAGAGATTGCGCGCCAGCTCAGACTGCGCGACTTGGGCGGTCTGATCGTCATCGATTTCATCGATATGATCGACAAGAAGCACATTGCCGAAGTGGAGAAGGCCTTCAAGAAAGCCCTGAGCATGGATCGCGCCAGAATTCAGCTTTCGCGCATCTCCAAGTTCGGTCTGATGGAGCTGTCCCGCCAGAAAAAGCAGTCCACGATTCAGGAAATCAGCTACACTACTTGTCCGTACTGCGCCGGCAGCGGTCTGCGCCCCTCTCTGGAGTACGCGTCGCTGGGGGCGTTTCGCAAAATCGAATCGGAGGCGGTCAAGGGCACGTATTCGGAGCTGAAGGTCAGCCTGCCGCATGAAATCGCCCTGTATATCCTGAACAACAAACGGTCCGAACTCCTGAAGCTGGAGGCGACCTTCGGCGTCTGCCTGATCATCGAGGGAAAACCGGATATGGCGTGGGACAATTTCGAAATTCAGCAGTCCGTGAAGGAGCGGGCCCTGGAAGTCAGCGTCATGCAGGGAGTGCCGCTGCTGAATCTGGCGGAAAAGACGGAGCCGGATGCGGAAGCCGTTGAAAAACCGGACGCGGAAGCCGGAGAAGCCGAAGAGGCCCCCAAAAAGAAGGGTCGCCGCCGTTCCCGCCACAAAAAAAGAAAATCGGCGGAGGCACCGAAAGCCGCTGTTTTGACGGACGACGCAACGCCCGACGCGTCCATGCCGGAGCCTTTGCCCGGCGCCGTGACGACGCCGGTTCCCTCCTCGCAGTTTTCACGGTTTCCCGTCAAACCGCTGAAGATTGTCAGCGCGCTGCCGGAAGAATTCTATCCCGTGGATCTGGGCGGCGATTTTTTCGCGAACGAACCGAATTCGGAAGACACGGGTGCGGACAAGGAGGATTGAATGCCGAACCGAAAGTTTCTCAGAAACGCTGAGCGGTCCTTTCAGGATTCAGGGAGGCCCGTCCATGGCGGATGAAATCCGAAAAGGACTTTACCGGATTTCCGTGCCGCTGCCGAACAGTCCGCTCAAAGACCTGAATTCTTATATCATCAAGGGAAAAGACCGCAATCTGATCATCGACACGGGTTTCAACCGCACGGTCTGCTACGAAGCGATGCGGAATGGTTTGGCGGAGCTGGAAATCGATCTGCATCAGACCGATTTTATGCTGACCCACATGCACGCCGATCATACGGGGCTTGTGACGCGGCTGGCGACCCAAACCAGCAAAATCTTCTTCGGCAGAATCGATGCGCGGGTCTTTGACGGGGATCACGGCTGGCAATCCCTCATCGACTTTGCCGAACTCAACGGCTTTCCCGCCGAGGAGCTGCAAAAGGCGCTGGCCAGCCATCCGGGGTTCAAGTACAGTCCGCAGCAAAAGCCGGTCTTTACCCTGCTGGACGACGGCGACATGATCGAATGCGGCGACTACCGTCTGCGCTGCGTCGCCACGCCGGGCCATACGCAGGGGCACATCTGTCTGTACGAGGAGGATCAGAAAATTTTCTTTTCCGGCGACCACGTTCTGTTCGACATCACACCGCACATTGAGTCGTGGGCCTATGAAACCAATTCGCTTTCGGACTATCTGGCCAGTCTGGATCGGGTGTCCGCCCTGCCGGTGGAGCTGGTGCTGCCCGGACATCGGAATTTTCAGGGCGACCTGAAAGACCGGATCCGCGAGTTGAAGATTCACCACCGCGAGCGCGCGGAGGAAGTCCTGGAGGTTTTGGGAAACCAAAAGCTAAACGCCTATGAGATTGCCGCGGGAATGACCTGGGATATTGACTGCGAGACCTGGGAGGATTTTCCCATTGCCCAGAAGTGGTTTGCCACCGGAGAAGCCATCGCGCATCTGCGCTACCTGGAGGGAGAGGGACGGATTCGCCGCCATACCGATCGAAAGATCGTCGCCTTTTCCGCCGTCCCTTCCTGATTCACCGCGCCGCCGGACCCGCCGATGGCGCGCGGTTCTTTTCAAACCCAAGCAGGGAACGGTTTGAACCACCCTTGCGGGTGGCAAGCCCGTTCCCTGCCCGATGATCTCAGAAAAAAACCATGGCCAGCACTTCCGCGACGCACGCCGGCTTGTCCTGTCCTTCCATTTCAATCGTGTGCGTCTGCCGGATCAGAAGGCGATCGCCCGTCTTTTCTTCCACGCCGGAAAGAACGATCCGGTCGCGGATTTTTGATCCCGAGGGTACGGGGTTGAGAAAACGCACCTTGTCGAGGCCATAGTTGATGGACATCTTCGCGCCTTCGATTTTCACGGGCGCCTGATAGCTGAAAAAAGGAATGTGCGATAGCGTCAGGAATCCGTGTGCGATGGTCCGGCCGAACGGTCCGCCGGCGGCCTTTTCCGTATCCACATGAATCCACTGGTGATCGCCGGTGCTGTCGGCAAACTGATTGATCTGCTCCTGCGTTACCTGTTTCCAGTCGGAGACAAAAACTTCCTTCCCGATATGCGGCTTCAATTCTTTTAGTACCGATTCGATGGACATATCTTTCCCCCTTTCCCGTTGATGAAATGCCCGGTCGTGCGGATGGGCTTGTCCGATTTGTTTTTACGGGGAACGGTTTTAATCGCCTGGCCGCCTGATAACCTAACCACCTAATAACCTAAAGGTCACTCGAGGTGGCGCGTGGTCACGCGAGGCGGTATGAGACTACTCGACCGTTTCCCGCTTCTCGTATTTCGGCCGACGTCCGGTTATTCCAGGGCCGTGTTGACTTTGGCCTGCGCGTCTTTCGCCTCTTTCATGATTCGCTCGAAGAGCTCGGCGATGGTCGGCACGTCATGAATCAACCCCTGTGACTGACCAACCGGCAGCACGCCTGTTTTGGAATCGCCGTCTTCCGTCGCGACCCGGATGGCCTTGAATGCGTTGGCCATGTATGCGAGCTGTCTGGCATTTTTGTAACCGGACAGCAGAACCCCGATAAAGAGTT
>JAQVQT010000068.1:0-2674 GCA_028701435.1 Smithellaceae bacterium
AGGAAACCCTCGAAAAGCTTCGTCAGGCCCTGGAATCAACGGTTCACGCCATGGCGGTGGCCGTGGAATCGCGGGATCCCTACACGGCCGGCCATCAGCGGCGGGTGGCGGACCTCGCCTACGCCATAGCCGTCAAAATGAATCTGGAGCCCGACCAAATCAACGGTCTGCGCATGGCCAGCCTGATTCATGATCTGGGGAAAATATCCATTCCCACCGAGATTCTCACCAAGCCGACCAAACTGACGGCGATTGAATTTGAAATCGTCAAGACGCACGCACAGGCGGGATACGAAATTCTAAAGGACATCGCCTTTCCCTGGCCCATCGCCCGGATCGTGCTGGAGCACCATGAAAAGATAGACGGGTCGGGCTATCCGCAACATTTGAAGGGAGAAGATCTTCTGACGGAATCCAAAATCCTAACGGTGGCCGACGTGGTCGAAGCCATGGCGTCCCACCGCCCCTACCGCCCTTCTCTGAAACTTCAGGAGGCGCTGGACGAAATCACACGGAACCGGGGGGTCCTCTACGACGAGGACGCCGTCGCCGCCTGTCTTACCTTGTTTGAGGAAAAACGCTTCAGTTTTGAGATGTAACTCGTCGCTCGTTGCTCATTGCTCGTCACTCGTCACTCGTCACTCGTCGCTCGTCACTTCTTTCTCGTCTTGACAACGGATCGTCAGGTCGTTAAAGTGCCTCAAACAACAGCGATCAGGAAGAAAGGGAGCATTTGATGGACACTCAAAGCGATAACAAGCAGACCGCACAGGGGCTGGACTGGCAGAAACATCTGAGCGACTATGTCGTGGATTCCGCGCAGCGTTCGATCATTTTTACGGACATTCTGCGCAAGCGGGGCAACAATTATATCAAGCACATTCGCGGCGGCCAGCCGCCGGTTCTGACGTTCAACTACGAGATGATCCTGAACGCCAAGCATTTCGAACGACCCGCCAATTACGCGCTGGTTCGCATTTCCGACCGGCGCCGTAAAGATGTCGATCCCGATCGGCAAAACCGACGCCGCTTCCTTCGGGACCGCCCCGCCATTCCCAAAAGGCCGATTGTCATCATCGATCCACGCGCGGGCCACGGTCCCGGCATCGGGGGCTCCAAGCGCGATTCGGAAATCGGCATGGCCCTGGACCACGGCCATCCGGTCTATTTTATCCTGTTTTACACCGATCCCATTCCGGGCCAGACACTGCCGGACGTCATTGCCGCCATCGAACGGTTCATCGAAAAAGTCACCGAACTGCATCCCGACGCGGACGCGCCGGCGGTCATCGGCAATTGCCAGGCAGGCTGGGCGGCCGCGCTGGCCTGCGCGGAAAAACCGGGCATCGCCGGCCCCCTGGCGCTCAACGGCGCGCCTCTGTCCTACTGGAGCGGTGTCGAGGGCGCGAATCCCATGCGCTACCGGGGAGGACTTCTGGGCGGGGTGTGGGTCAATTCATTTTTCAGCGATCTGGGAAACGGCGTGTTTGACGGCGCGAACCTGGTGCTGAACATGGAGCTTTTAAATCCGGCCAACACTTGCTGGACCAAACAATACAACGTTTATGCGAAGGTGGATACGGAAGAGGACCGCTTTCTCAACTTTGAAAAATGGTGGGGCGGTTTCTTCATGATGAACGACGATGAAATCCACTACATCGTCCGCAATCTCTTTGTCGGCAACAAACTGGAGCGAGGCGAACTGGAGCTCAACGAAGGCCGAAAGCTCAGTATGAAAGACATCGAAAGCCCGATCCTGGTTTTCGCTTCGATGGGCGACAACATCACGCCGGCCCAGCAGGCGCTCAACTGGATTCCCCGCGTGTACAGCTCCGTGGAAGACATCAAGCGGCACGGTCAGGTTATCGTCTATATCGTTCACGAGGAGATCGGCCACCTGGGAATCTTTGTCGCCGGCTCCGTCGCCAAAAAGGAGCACAATGAAATCATCGGCAACTTCGACATGATTGACTGCCTGCCGCCCGGCCTCTACGAAATGGTCATCGATTGCGACATTCAGAGCGGCAAATTCGCAAGCCGGTTCGAACCGCGCACACTCGACGACATTGCCGCCTACGACGACGGAATACACGATGAAACGGATTTCAGCGTCGTGGCCAAGGTGTCCGAAGCCAACGACAACCTGTATCAACTGCTGGTGCGCCCCTTTGTGAAACTCTGGACCACGGAGCTTTCCGCGGAGTTCATCCGCCATCTGCACCCCCTGCGCATGCAGCGGTATTTGCTGGCCGACATCAATCCCCTGATGCGTCCGCTGAAAAACATGGCCGGCGCCGTCCGCAGGAACCGAAAGCCGGCCGGGCCGGACAATCCGTTTTCGGAGCTGGAAAAGGCGGTTTCCGACTATGTGGAAGGCGTGCTTGACATTTACCGCGATTACCGGGACCTCCATCAGGAAGAAATCTTTCAGCAGATTTACGGCAACGGGTGGCTGCGCAGTCTGTTTCCGCCCGTCCAGGACAAGCCAAAGCCCGCGACCGCCAAACAGGACCATCCCGACTATGACAAGCGGCTTGCCGCCATGGAACAGGGGGGCGTGGCCGAAGGATTGATTCGCATCTATATGGCCGCGGGCGCCACCAACCAGGGCATCAAAAGGAAGCATTTTGAAGTCGCCCTTGAAATCGCCGCCACGCACCGGGTATTGAGCAAA
>JAQVQT010000068.1:2774-9271 GCA_028701435.1 Smithellaceae bacterium
CGCTGAGCATCGCCCGCCGGCTGTTTCTGGCGGACGGCGTTTACAACGACGAAGAAAAAGCCCTGCTCGAAAAAATCAAAAAGGGGCTCGGTCTGGACGCCGCATAGCACAGAAAAGGGGACGGTTCCAGAAAAGGGGACGGTTCTATTTATTAAAAAAGATTTAAGAATTAAGTACTTAAGGGTTAAGGAAAAAAAAGAATAAGCAATGAGTGAAAAGCGACCAGTGGAAAGAAGGACGATGGGCACCACGCGTTAAAAGGCAGTTTTCCCTTCAGTGAAAAATAGAACCGTCCCCTTTTTTCCAGTCCCCTTTTTTCGGGATATCCGTGATATGGGACGCGGGGTGCGCCCTCAGGATGTGGCCGGGCAAAGGCTTCCCCGCCATCTTTTCCGCCAGCCGGACACAGTCGAGGAGTTTTTCCAGGTCGATGCCTGTTTGGATTCCCATCGCTTCAAACAGATGGACGAGGTCTTCCGTCGGAACGTTCCAGTATCCGATGTCCAGCTCGCTCACCCCGTAAGGCGTGTTGCTCATCCCTCCCAGCGAGGCGTCGAAAATGCGAATGCCCGCCTCGTAGGCGGCCACGCAATTGGCAATGGCCATTCCGCGCGTATTGTGAAAATGCACCGCGAGCTGAATGTCCAGTTTCAGCTCCCGAAGCGTCCGAATCAGTTCCTTTACCGATTTGGGGTCGGCCATACCCGTCGAGTCCACCAGAACCACCTCGGACGCGCCCATGTAGCTGAGTTTGAGCAAAAGCTCGGCGACCTCTCCCGGTCGGACCGGACCCGTGTAGGGGCATCCGAAAGCCGTCATCAGATAAATCCGCACGCTTCGGGCATTTCGCACCGCCGCGTCGAGCAGCGTCGGCATCACCTTGTTGAGGCTCTCTTTGAGGGACTTGCCGAGATTGATGCGGTTGAACGTGTCGCTCGCGGAAAGCAGGACCAGCAGCTCGTCGATCTGCGTCACCAGCGCCCGCCGGCAGCCGATTTCGTTAGGCACCAGCCCTACGTAGGTCACCTCCGGCTTTTTGGCGATGCCGGCGACGAGTTTTTCCGCGTCGTACCCTTCCGGCAGCAAACGCGGATGCGTGAAGGAAGCGCATTCGATCTTCTTCAGACCCGTTTCGGACAGTTTATTGATATAATTTATTTTATTTTCCGTGGACAGGCCGCCGCAAACTTCGGGCAGGCCGTCCCGCGGGGACACTTCCACGATGGTGAGCGAATTTTCTTTTTTTCTGGCGGCCTTTCCCGCCGCGCTGGCATTCGGCATAACCGTCCTAAACCGGAAGAAAGATTTTTTTCATATCTTGCATAATTCATTCCAGCCGGTCGGGCCCTTTATTCCAACCCGTATTCCCTCAGTTTCAAATAGAAGGTGCGACGGCTGATTCCCAGCGCCCGAATGGCTTCCGACCGGTTCGAAGAAATGGCGAGCGCCTCGGTGATGAGCCTGCGCTCCAGATCCCGGACGGCCTCGGTCAGATTCAGAGAGGCAGGCCCGCTTGCGGCGGCTTCCCGCTGTAAACCGTCCCGGCCGGGAGACTCAGAAAACAGGAAATTGGGCAGGGAACCTACGTCGATGACGGGCGACTGCGTCATGTTCAGCGCATAGCTCACGACGCCTTTCAGCTCCCGAACGTTTCCCGGCCAGTGATACGCATGCAGCATCGCGAATGCTTCGGGCGAAAACCGGAATTTTTGTTTCTGGGCAACGCCGCCGATTTTCAGGAAATGCCGGACCAGAAGCTCGATGTCCTCCCTGCGTTCGCGCAGCGGAGGCAGCAGGATCGTGAACGTGTTGAGGCGAAAAAAGAGATCTTCACGAAACTTCTTCTGCCCGATCAGATCGGCCAAATCCTGATTGGTCGAAGAGATGACCCGAACGTCCACCTTGATGTTCTTCGTTCCGCCGACTCTTTTGAACGTGCCGGATTCCAGGACCCTGAGCAGTTTGGCTTGAACGGACAGCGAGGAGTCGCCGATTTCGTCGAGCAGAATCGTTCCCTCGTGCGCCTCGTCGAAATAGCCTTTGCGCCCCTCGGTTCGCGCGCCGGTAAACGCGCCTTTCTCGTAGCCGAACAGTTCGCTTTCAATCAAACTGTCGGGAATGGCGGCGCAGTTGACATCGACGAGCTGTTTGTTTTTGCGGCGGCTGGCCTGATGAATGGCGCGGGCCAGGATTTCCTTGCCGGTGCCGCTCTCCCCGATGATCAGCACGGAAATATCCGATTGGGCCGCCCGCCCGGCGCTCACCAGCGCTTTGCGAAAGGTCTCATCGACGCCGATCAGTTCGTCAAAGGCGCTCCCGGGCGAAGATGCTTCGCCGGTTTGTGGATCCGCGCCTTTGCCGTACGGTTGGGCGACTTCCGATTTTTTTGCCCTGGCTGTCATCAATTGCCTTGTTTTCTTTCCTGTATGTTTATTCGGTATACAAATTTCACTTTGAATGTATATAATTCATACAGCCCTGTCAAACATATTATGAGAATTTTGCGCAACACTACAACCACGGCACCTTCGTCATGAATGCGAAAACAGATGCAAGGCAAAACGACGGGCGCACCTGAAGGTACGCACTACATAAAAAGACACAGGGCGGGTCGCTTGCGACCCTCAGGTGATTAGACCCGCTAACAACCCCGGCGCACAATCGGGCGAACCTGCAGGAATATCCGCTCCCGTGTCGCATGCAAACCATGTCGTTATTGCTTTTTTGTCATTGGTACAGTATTTGCTGTATTAAACGGAAAACAATTTGCAACAAAAGGAGATGGCTTATGGCAGAAATCGTCGCATTTTCCAAAGAAGGCAGAGTAGGCGTCATCACCGTCAACAATCCTCCCGTGAATGCCCTGTCGCAGGCGGTCCGCGCCGGCATCAAAGCGGGCATTGAGAAAGGCATCGCGGATGCCGATGTTTCGGCCATGGTGATCATCTGCGAAGGCCGGACGTTTATCGCCGGAGCGGACATTCGGGAATTCGGCAAGCCTCCGATGGAGCCGCATCTGCCGGACGTCTGCCAGTTTATTGAAGATTCCCCCAAACCGGTGATCGCGGCCATTCACGGCACGGCATTGGGCGGAGGCCTCGAAATTCCTCTTTCCTGTCATTTCCGCATCGCTCTTTCCACGGCGAAAGTCGGCCTTCCCGAAGTGAAGCTGGGGCTTCTGCCGGGCGCGGGCGGCACGCAGCGTCTGCCCCGTGTGGCGGGCGCCCGGTCGGCGCTGGAAATGATCACCTCCGGCGTGCCGGTGGCGGCGGCCAGAGCCAAAGACATGGGCATCCTCGATGAAATGGTCGAAGGCGACCTGAAAGCGGCGGCCCTTGTGTTTGCGCAAAAAGTCGTTGATCAAAAGCTCCCCATCCGCAGAGTGAGCCAATTGAAGGCCACCGTTGATTCGCCGACGCTTTTTGAAGATTTCGCCAAAGCCAACGCCCGCAAGTTCCGCGGTTTCATGGCGCCTTTCAAGTGTATTGAAGCCGTCAAGGCCGCCACGGAACTGCCTTTCCCGGAAGGCATGAAAAAGGAGCGGGAAATCTTCATCGAGCTGCACGATTCCAATCAGTCCAAAGCCCAGCGCCATGTTTTCTTCGCCGAGCGGGAAGTCGTCCGCATTCCCGGTCTGCCCGACGATCATCCCACCCGGGAAATCAAGTCCGTGGGCGTTCTGGGCGCGGGCACGATGGGCGGAGGCATCGCCATGTGCTTTGCCAATGCCGGTATTCCCGTGAAGCTGCTCGACATGAAGCAGGAATTCCTCGACCGGGGGCTTGCCGTCATCAAAAAGAACTACGCCAATACGGTCGCCAAGGGCTCGCTCAAGCAGGAGGTCATGGACAAACGCCTGTCGCTGATCCAGCCCACGCTGGCCTATGAAGACCTGAAAGATGCGGACCTCGTCATCGAAGCGGTCTTTGAAGACATGGCCGTCAAAAAGGAAGTCTTCACGAAGCTCGACGCGGTGTGCAAACCGGGCGCGATTCTGGCCTCGAACACCTCCTATCTCAACGTCGATGAAATCGCCGCCATCACCCGCCGGCCACAGGATGTCATGGGCATGCACTTCTTCAGCCCGGCCAATGTGATGCGGCTTCTGGAAAACGTCCGCGGCGCGAAGACCTTACCCGAGGTTTACGCCACGGCCATGAAGGTCGGCAAAAAGATCGGCAAGGTGCCGGTTCTGGTCGGCGTCTGCGACGGATTCGTCGGAAACCGAATGCTGGCCAAGCGCACACGCGAATGCGGCTTCATGCTGGAGGAAGGAGCGCTTCCCTGGCAGATCGACAGGGTGATCTACGACTTCGGCTTCCCGATGGGCCCCTACCAAATGGGCGACATGGCGGGCCTGGACATCGGCTGGAGAAACCGCAAGGCCAAGTTCGACTCGCTCACGCCGCGCGAACAAAAGAACAACCTCCTGGACAAAATCTGCGAAATGGGGCGCTACGGGCAGAAAACGGGCTCGGGCTTCTACAAGTACGACGAGAAGCGCAACGCGACGCCCGACCCGATGATTGAAGAACTGATCATCAACCACTCAAAGGAAGTCGGCATCGCCAGGCGGACCATCACGGATCAGGAAATTATCGAACGCGCGATTTATTCGATGATCAACGAAGGCGCGAAGATTCTGGAGGAAAGGATCGCCGCGCGGCCCCTGGACATAGACGTGGTCTGGCTCTACGGCTACGGCTTCCCGGTGTACCTGGGCGGCCCGATGTTCTATGCGGATACGGTCGGTTTGAAAAAAGTCTATGACGCGGTCCTGAAGTATCGGGATTCGGTGGGCGCAGAATACTGGACGCCTTCGCCCTTGCTGGAAAAGCTGGCCAAAGAAGGAAAAGGGTTTTACTCCAAATAAAACAAACGGGAACAAGGGAGGGGAGGATGAAGTATCAGGAGGTTTACGCGCATTCGATTTCCGAGCCCGCCGCCTTTTGGGGCAAAGCCGGGGAATCCATAGAGTGGACGAGGAAGTGGGACAAAGTTCTGGATGACAGCGACAAGCCCTTTTACCGGTGGTTTGCAGGCGGTGAATTAAACACCTGCTACAACGCACTGGACTACCACGTAGCCAACGGCCGGAAAGACCAAACGGCCATCATCTACGACAGCCCCGTCACCGACACCGTCCGGAAGATTTCCTATGGCCAACTTCTCGAAAGCGTTTCCCTTTTTGCCGGCGCCCTTGCCGGAATCGGCGTCAAAAAAGGCGACACCGTCATCATCTACATGCCCATGATCCCCGAGGCCCTGAACGCCGTCTTTGCCTGCGCCCGCATCGGCGCCGTCCATTCCGTCGTCTTTGGCGGATTCGCCCCCAACGAACTCGCCATTCGCATCGACGACGCCAGGCCCAAAGTCATCATCTCCGCCTCCTGCGGCATCGAAGGAAAGAAAACCCTGGCCTACAAGCCCCTTCTGGACGAAGCCATTCACATTGCCACCCATAAGCCAGAAAAGTGCGTTATTTACCAAAGACCCCAGGTCAAAGCCGACCTCATTTCCGGAAGAGACCTCGACTGGGACAACTTCGTCAAAGACGCCAAACCCGCCCCCTGCGTCCCGGTGGCCGCCACCGATCCCCTATACATTCTCTATACCTCCGGCACCACCGGAAAGCCCAAGGGCGTCATGCGCGACAACGGCGGCCATGCCGTCGCTTTGAAATGGTCCATGAAATACATCTATGACGTCAACCCCGGAGACGTCTTCTGGGCCGCCTCCGACGTCGGCTGGGTCGTCGGCCATTCTTATATCATCTATGCTCCTCTGCTTTACGGCTGCACCACCATCGTCTATGAAGGCAAGCCCGTCGGCACCCCCGATCCCGGCGCCTTCTGGCGCGTCATCTCCCAGCATAATGTTTCCGTCCTGTTTACCGCTCCCACCGCCTTTCGGGCCATCAAGAAAGAAGACCCCAACGGCGATTACCTCAAGAAATACAACATCTCCTGCTTAAAATACCTCTTTCTGGCGGGTGAACGTCTTGACCCCGACACCTACTACTGGGCCGGCGACATGCTGAAGATTCCCGTTGTTGACCACTGGTGGCAGACCGAGACCGGCTGGCCCATTGCCGCCAACTGCATGGGGATAGAACCTCTTCCCATCAAGGCCGGCTCCCCCACCAAACCCGTCCCCGGCTATAATGTCCAGATTCTGGATGCGGACGGCAACCGTCTGCCCAACGGAGAAGAAGGCTCCGTCGTCATTCAGCTTCCCCTTCCGCCCGGCTGTCTGCCCACCCTCTGGCAGGATGACAAGCGCTACCTGGAATACGTCACCGAAAGACCCGGCTATTATGTAACCGGAGACGGAGGGCGTTTTGACGAAGACGGCTACCTCTACATCATGGGGCGCATCGACGACGTCATCAACGTGGCCGGCCACCGGTTATCCACAGGCGCCATGGAGGAGATCGTCTCCAAACACAAGGACGTGGCGGAATGCGCCGTCCTGGGCGCGGAAGATCAGCTCAAAGG
>JAQVQT010000069.1:0-1445 GCA_028701435.1 Smithellaceae bacterium
AATTCCCGTTGTACTTGAGCTGCACCATCGTTTCACCCTGTGCGTCCGCTCCGCCGGTAATGGCGTTGACCGCGTACTTCAAAAGCGGGTAGTTGGTCTTCGTGATGTTGCGGATGGCCGCGAAGGTCGCGTCCACCGGCCCGTTGCCGAAGCCCGCGTCGCGGATCACCTCTTTGCCCACCTGCATTTCCATGGTCGCCGTGGGAATGGCCACATTGCCGCTCACCACGTTGAGATAGATCAGGTTGTACTTTTCCTCGCCCCGGTAGATTTCTTCATAGAGAATCGCCTCCATGTCCTCATCGTAGATGTCTTTCTTCACGTCCGCCAGATCTTTGACCTTTGCCGCGACGCGGTTGATCTGATCCTCATGGAGGATGTGGCCCATTTTTTTCAGATGCTGCGCAATGGCCGCGCGTCCCGAGTGCTTGCCCAGAACGATATGGGAATCGCTGATGCCGACGGACTGGGGGGTCATGATCTCGTAGGTGATTTTCTCCTTGATCAGGCCGTCCTGATGGATGCCGGATTCGTGCGCGAACGCGTTGGCGCCGACGATGGCCTTGTTCGGCTGCACGGGTATGCCGGTAATCTGTGTCAGCAGGCGCGAGGTTTTGTAAATCTGGTCGGTTTTGATTTGGGTGGAAAGGCCGAAAAGGTCTTTACGGGTGGCCAGGGCCATGACGATTTCTTCCATCGCCGTGTTGCCGGCCCTCTCTCCGATGCCGTTGATTGTGCATTCCACCTGCCTGGCGCCCGCGCGGATGGCGGCGAGCGAATTGGCCACCGCCAGCCCCAGATCGTTGTGGCAGTGGACGGAGATGATCGTATCGCCCAAATTTTTCACGTGTTTGAACAGGAAGGCGATGAGGTTCCCGAATTCGTCGGGAACCGTGTAGCCGACCGTGTCGGGAATATTGACGGTGACGGCGCCTGCGTCAATCACGGCGGAAACCATCTCCGCCAGATAGTCCCGGTCAGAGCGGGTGGCGTCCATCGGCGAAAATTCCACGTTGGGGGTGTAGGATTTCGCGAGCTTCACGGCCGCCACCGCTTCCTTGAGCACCTGCGCGCGGCTTTTCTTGAGCTGGTATTTCAGATGGATGTCCGACGAAGAGATGAACGTGTGGATGCGGGGATGCGCCGCCTGCCGGATGGCCTGCCAGGCGCGGTCGATGTCCTGTTTGTTGGCGCGCGCCAGTCCGGCCACCTGCGACTTCCGGATCTCCCGGGCGATCTGCCGGACAGCGTCAAAATCACCCTCCGAGGCGATGGGAAACCCCGCCTCGATGATATCGACGCCGAGTTTTTCGAGCTGCCGGGCCAGAAGCAGCTTTTCCTCCGTGTTCATGCTGTTGCCCGGAGACTGTTCTCCATCCCGAAGAGACGTGTCAAAAATATAAACGTGATTTTTATCCTTCTTCATCCTGTGCTCCTTTCGCTCA
>JAQVQT010000069.1:1545-9127 GCA_028701435.1 Smithellaceae bacterium
CCGGGCCAGAAGCAGCTTTTCCTCCGTGTTCATGCTGTTGCCCGGAGACTGTTCTCCATCCCGAAGAGACGTGTCAAAAATATAAACGTGATTTTTATCCTTCTTCATCCTGTGCTCCTTTCGCTCATAAAAATAAAAACCATTCGCTGCAATAAAAAAGGCCGCGGGTTCCGCCCACGGCCTTTTTAGGTACTTCGTTATGCTTTACTTTCAGCGACGACCTAAAAACGACGGGCAGGCGGCCTTGACCAACAGGCGCAACAGGGCGAGGCCCAAAAGCAGGGTCAAAAAAGCGCCGGCCGGAATGGTTGTCGTCGTATCGCTGAACATGATATTCCTTTGCATGAAAAAAACTGGATGTGCCTGTTAATGCAAAATGCGAAGTTTGTCAAAACTTTTTTCAATCCCGCTTTGGCGGGACGAGTGTTGATTCTACGCGGCTTGCTGCGAGGTGATGACGTTCACTTCATGCCTGGACAGCTTGCTGAGAGGCGGTTGATTAAAGAAAGGGGAGCCGAAGCTCCCCTTTCCAAAGGAGGGATGGGCAAATTGGCTTATTGATACATACCCATTCCTAAACCGGGTCCGGGACCCTGGCCGGCGCCGAATCCGCAGTCGCCTCTCATTCCGCCGCGGGGGCCAAAGCCTGTTTTCCCGCCCCATCGCGAGTTGGCCAGTTTATCCTTTTGTTCAGGCGTCAAAACCTTGTTCATTTCAAATCTTAAAGAGGTTGCCTTGTCCTCCAATTCGTTTCTCAACGTTCGGAGCTCCTTTTGAGCCGTGGTGATTTTTCCCTTGTCCGGATTGGTCTGCAGCCACAGTCTTCGCAATTCCACGGATTTGTCAAAAATCTTTTCCCGGACGGGTCTCGTGGCTTTGTAGTTTGCGTCCCGCAGGGCTTCGATTTTACCTTTCTGGTCATCGGTCAGGTTTAATCTTTCCAGGCCTGCATTCCCGCAGGGTCCGTAACCTCTGCCTTTTCCCGGGCCGGGTCCCCAGGCGAAAGCCGAAGTCGTTAAAAGCAAGCCCACCAAAACGGCTGTTAGCGTTAATGTGATTTTCTTCATGGTGCATCTCCTTTTTCATTTATTTCTGATCAGTTGCCGATTTATAGAGCAAGGAATGGGCCAACTAATCCAATTGTATGTAATCATTGGCAATATTTAAAATTAGCAGAATTTAATTTGCCTTTTGCCCGCGTTGGACGGATAATACGTATCCAATTTTGGTATCCAGGTGGGTCCATTGTATCCAGGTTTTTGCGGGAGGAAAGCACATGCCTGAGAAAAAAAAGAGAAAAGTCCGCTTTGATATTTCCGTCTGGGTGGTCATCAGTGCCGTTGCGGTCTTAGCCGTCATTTTGGGGATGATGATGTTCATGCAGTTTCAGCATGCCCAGAATCAGGCCCGAATGCTGCTGATCGATAAGGGAACAACGCTGATTCATTCCTTTGAATCGGGGCTGCGCCTCCTTCCGGAGCAGATGGAAGAAGATTTCTATCTTCAGAAACTGCTGATGGAAACCGCACAGCAGCCGGATGTGGATTACCTGATGGTCACGGACGACGAAGGTCATATTCTCGCGGATAGCGATCCTTCCATGCTGGGCCTGCCCTACGGACTGGATCTGGAGGTGAAAAAGATTGCGCAAAGCCGGAACATTCACTGGCGGCAGACGGCCAATCCCGAAGGCGCCGGCACGTTTGAGGTTTATCGGGGGTTTTCTTTGACGACGGGCGAATCCGGGAAAAGAGACCGGATTGTTTATGTCGGATTCAATATGGCGAAAATCGAAAAGGCTTCCCGGGAAGACGCGCTGCGGACGGCGGCGACGGCGCTCGTTCTTGTCCTGATCGGCTCTCTGGCCATCGTTTCTCTTTTCCTGGTCCAGGCGTATCGTCTGGCGCGCCTGTCTCTCTCGCGGGTAACCGTTTTTTCGGAAGCCCTCGTTAAAAATATGCCCATCGCGCTTCTGGCGGTGGACCGGGAAGGGAAGATGGCCGCCTGCAACGAGCAGGCAAACGGCCTGCTTGCCGTCTCCCCCGCGGAAGCGGTGGGACGGGAGGCTTCCCGCGTTCTGCCCGAACCGTTTTTGCGGCTGCTGGAAGACGTTCAGGGACGGACCGGTCCGGTTGCAGAGGACATTCATTGGACTTCCGAAACCGGTGAACAGATCTGGGAAGCGGTCGCAGCGGTTTTTTCCGACGATGAGGATCGGGAAGGGAGGATTCTCCTGGCCCGCAATGTGACGGGTGTCCGGCAGATGGAAAGGGAGGTTGCCCGCAGCCGCCACCTGAACGCCCTTGCGTCGCTGGCCGCCGGCGTGGCGCATGAAATCCGCAATCCGCTGAGCTCCATCAAGGGATTTGCCGTTTATTTCAAAAAAAAGCTGACCGGGAACAAGGATGACGAAGAAACGGCCGACATCATGATCGCGGAGACCGAAAGGCTCAACCGCGTCATCAGCCAGCTGATTGAATTTGCCCGTCCGCTGGTTTTGAAAAGGGAGCCTGCGGACCTGGAGGACCTGGTGCGCCAGACGCTTCGCCTGGTGACGGCCGAAGCGGAGCAAAACGCCGTGGCGATTGAAATCCGGGCGGGGGAGGGGTTTCCCCGGGCCGAGGTTGATCCGGACAAGGTCCGGCAGGTGCTGCTCAATATTTTCTTAAACGCGTTGGCGGCAATGCCCGGCGGCGGAAGTCTGTCGATCGCGCTGAACCGTCTGGAAGATGCTCTGGAAATTGCGGTCTCCGACACCGGAGAAGGGATTCGTGAGGAGAACCTGCCCAGAATTTATGATCCGTATTACACCTCAAAGCCGGCCGGGACCGGTTTGGGCCTTGCGGTCGCGCAAAAGATCATGGACGCGCACGGCGGTGCGATTGAGGTGGAAAGCCGTGAAGGGGCCGGGACGCGGGTTACGCTGCGCTTCCCGCACACGGAAAAGGAAGGAATGGGGCAATGAACGATACGCTGGAGATTTTGATCGTGGACGACGATGCGGTTCACCGAAGGGCGGTCAGGCTCAACATGGCCGGCTGGGGATATTCCGTCACGGAGGCGGACGACGGCGAAGAAGCCGTCCGGCAGGCTCACTTGAAGACCTTTGACCTGATCCTGATGGACATTCGCATGACGAGAATGTCGGGTCTGGAAGCCCTCGAGCAGATCAAGAAAATCCAACCGGCCGTTCCGGTGATCATCATGACGGCCTACGCGTCGGTGGAAACCGCTGTTAGCGCCATGAAAATGGGCGCCGATGATTACCTGACCAAACCGCTGAACTACGACGAGCTGCAAATCAAAATCGAGCGAACGGCGGAGCGCCGCCGACTGAAGAACGAGAATGAATATCTGAAGGAAAGGCTGGGCGAGAAGTTCGACCGCCGGAATCTGATCGGCCGAAGCGAACCCATGATCCGGCTTCTGGAAATGGTGGAGCAGGTCGCAGCGACGCAGGCCACGGTGCTCGTTACCGGAGAATCGGGAACCGGGAAGGAAATGATCGCCAATGCGATCCATTTCAACAGCCCCCGCCGGGAATCTTCCTTTGTGAAGATCAACTGCGCGGCGCTTACCGAAACGCTTCTGGAGTCGGAGTTGTTCGGCCATGAGAAAGGCGCGTTTACCGGCGCGGACCGCAGGCGGGAAGGAAAGTTTGTTCAGGCCGACGGGGGCAGCATTTTCCTGGACGAGGTGAGCGAAATGTCGCCCGCCATGCAGGTGAAGCTTCTGCGGGTCCTGCAGGAGCGGGAGCTGACGCGCGTGGGCGGTCAGGACGTGGTCAAGGTGGATGTTCGCCTGATTGCCGCCTCCAACAAGGATTTGAAAAAGGAGATTCGCGAAGGACGGTTCCGCGAAGATCTATTCTACCGGCTGAATGTCGTTGCGCTGACGCTCCCGCCGCTCAGGGAAAGGGCGGAAGACATTCCGCTTCTGGCGCAGCACTTTCTCACGCTGTTTGCCCGGCGCAACGCCAAGACCATCTCCGGTTTTACACCCCGGGCAATGCAAAAGCTCGCGGCCTACACCTGGCCCGGCAACGTCCGCGAGCTGATGAACGCCGTGGAGCGGGCCGTGGTCCTGTCCCGCTCCGATACGGTGGACGAAGACGAACTGGTTTTTCCGATGGCGGACCAGAGCCTTTCCCCGGACGCTCCCCGCTCGCCTGCGCCGACGGCGGGCCTGCCGCTGGAGGAGGTGGAGAGGCAAAGCATTCTGGAGGCGGTCAAAGCGGCCGGAGGCAACAAAAGCGAAGCCGCGCGCCGTCTGGGCATCACCCGCAAAACCCTGCGCAAGAAGCTTGCAAAGTATGAGAGTAACTGATGTGAACCGTTTCGTAATGGTTTTATCAAATGGAACATGATGTTGCAGCTACCCGCCTACGGGTGACCGGTGTGGAGGGATCATGAAACCGGCTCAAATATTTTCAATGCTTTAATCGCCTTTGCCATATTCGTAAAGTCATGATCGTTGTGAAGAAGAAACAAATCGTTCTCTATGGCGGTTTGAGCGATGAGTAAATCAATGGTGCTGCGTATGGTTACTCCGGATCGCCGGCAAACAAAGTTAAGCTGCGCAGCCCGTTCGTAGGATTCCTTCCCTAGCGTCAGAAAATAGAAGGGAATGGTTTCCAGGTACTCCTGGAGCTTCCGGTATTCCGTGATTGTCCGGGCGCCTTGCAGCACTTCCAGATAAATCAATTCGTTTATCCCATAGGGCGTCCCGTTTTCGAGTATTTTACCAAAAGCGGAAACCGAAGTATTTTCAATACCTTTTAAATAATCAATCAACACTGACGTGTCGACTAAGATCATCTGCCTTCTCTCATTTTTTTGTAATCGTAACCGTCAGCAAAAAGGATCTTGCCCTTCAGATCGCGTAAGCTCCTCACTTTTTTGTTCTTGACGAATTCCTTTAAAGCCGTTTCGATTAAATCTTTTTTTGTACGTATATTTCCGGCGTATTTAAACGCTTCGACAATCAGTTGATCATCTAAAACGATATTCGTTCTCATGATACACCTCCTGATGTGTATTGTAATGCGCATTCGTGCTTTCGTCAAATTTTTTTTGCAAGGAGATCTTCTTTCATCTTCTGAAAATAAATGATCGATTTTAGAAAAGATAAACGCAAAGGGCCGCTCTCATCGGAGAGCGGCCCTTTTAGATACTCAAATCATCAGGGGTTAGAAGGAATAATGGATTCCGGCGTTCCACACGGGGTGTGTTTTGCCGTCGTAGCCGGGGACAAAAGCGGCGCCTGCTTTGAACAAGAAGTTCGCCAGGAAACGGGCGCTCAGGCCGCGGGCTATGGCAACCTGTGGCATGTAACCACCGGTGCCAACGCCGATGGCAAATCTTTTGCTCGGCTCCACCTGGGGCAATGCCGCCAGAGCGGAGACCATGGGTAAACCGGCGCCGGGCTTCCTTCTGCGCGTGCGCAGTTGCCGATAACGCAGAAACAACGATAATCGTCAATATGATTTCACGAAACATGTCAGTTTCTTTTTAAGAAGGACATATTGTTGAAAATATTGTGAGTTTATGCGGATTCCGGCCTTTGTGATGGTTATCGTCGGGTAGGCTTCGATGGTCACGATATTGCCTTTGAGGCCTTGGTTTCACATGGGAGACGGCAAATAAGTGCAAGCATAATGAGAAGAGATTACCGGGGCATGTTCAGCTTTGCGTTCAACCGTTTCAAACGATGCGACAGAGAGTCTCTTTCATCTTCTGGAAAAAGGTTGTTACCGGCCAGTGCGTTTTCAATAATAGCTTTGGCCTGCCCGTAATCCCTGGCGCGATGCTCCAGATATTTGGCGAGCTCCGAGACGGGATAGAATTCAATCGGATCGCAGGCGGCCATCTGCCGCCAGATTCGGACGGCTTCGTCCATCCGGCCGGTGCGTTTGCAGAGGTTCGCAAGGTTTTTCTTGGAGGCCGGCGACAGCTCGGCGCAGGCGTCTTCCCCGAGAATCTCCAGAATTTTGTGAACGCCCGCTGTCCCCGCTTTTTTGAGCAGGAGCCTTGCCGCCGCCACGTAGTCGTCGGGATGCGCGTGCTGTTTGAGGGCCCGCGCGTTCAGAAGATCGACCAGGTGCGCGGTGAGCGTCGCCATCGAAATCACGTCCAGCCGGTTGTGTTCAAAAATATCGGCGAGCAGCCGTGGATCGCGCCTTCTCAGCCAGTCAAAATACCGCTGCGGAATTTCCCAGCCGGGAATGTCTCCTTCTCGCTCGACACCCAGGATGTCCGCTTCCAGCGTGGCCAGGCGGCAGTTTTCCAGACGGTGTCCGAGCAGCCGGCGCGCCGGATGCAGCAGATCCAGGTGAGGCAGTTCGTGAAGGCTGCTTTGCATACGGTTCAGAATGAAGCGTGTGGCGAGCAGGTTGACGTCAAAGGCTTTGCCGTTGAATGTGACCAGAAACTTTTTGTGCTCGGCGATCTCTTTTAGATAGGTCAGCGCCGCTTTTTCTTCACCGAAATCGCGCGCCAGAATCTGCCGAATGTGAAACCGGCCTTCCTCAAACCAGCCCAGGCCGATGAGAAAGGCCATGGTGCCTGTTCCGCCGGAAAGCCCCGTGGTTTCCGTGTCCAGAAAGAGCGCATCGGAAGGGTGATAAGCGCCCAGAACCGGGTTGTTGGCCAGCATGCCGGCCGCGGTCATGTCAAAATCGAAAGCCTCGCAAATGCTGCGGTGGCCGTGGCGGCTCACGCCGGAAAGAAAACCTCCGGCCAGAAAAAAACGGCCATGCCGGTTTTCGATTTCCTCACCCTCCAGGATTTCGCAAAGCGCCCGGTTGCCGTGCGTTCTTGCTTCCTCCTGCGCCGCCCTGGCGCGCGCGGCCCCGCGGGTGACGACATTTTCAACGCGCCTTCGCAAATCGTCGATCCGGAATTGTTTTTCCGATGGCGGAGGGACAGCCGGCATTTCATTTTGGGGCTTCGGTGAAACGCTTTCGCCCGTCAGGCGTTTTAATTTATCGATCGATTTCATAGTTTAATACCAACAAAACATCTTCAGCACACTATTTCAATTACTCCTGGTTGCCGGCCTTCGTAACCTGAAGGTCACAAGACCGGCATGACAACTTTTTCCGTACGCTAACAATCCGGAAAATATATCTCAATCCTTTAGGTTACGTCATACCGGCGCAGGCCGGTATCCAGTCAAATAATCTCATCATATAGATCACGCCAATCGGGATTATTTTTCTCGATGAGGTTCAACTTCCACTCGCGTTTCCATTCTTTAATGTTCTTTTCTCTTTCAATCGCTGAAATCATATCGGCATGCAATTCATACCAGACAAGAGTATGTACACGATGCCGTTTCGTAAACCCCGCCACTAAATTATTCTTATGCTCCCATATTCTTTTGATGAGATCCGATGTCACTCCGGTATAAAGCGTTCCGTTTCTTTTGCTGGCCAAAATATAAACGGCAGGTTGTTGGGTCATAATTTTTTTTGTTTTCTGGATTCCGGCTTCCGCCGGAATGACTATAATTAGCTGTTCTTACTGATACTTCACGCCTCACCCTTTAACACCAGTTCGATAATCTTCGGCACGATTTCCTT
>JAQVQT010000070.1 GCA_028701435.1 Smithellaceae bacterium
GCAACAAAGACTTTTTTGACGCCGGAAATTTTACGCAGAGCCGAAAGCAGATGGATTTGACGGGAGTGGTCGTTTCGCAAAGACGGGCAGGGCTGCGGATCGAGACAATGTCTGTCCGCGCAGGCGCCCCGGCTGGTTTTTCTCGCGCAGTCGATTCCATACATATTGGCCGTCGCGCCGCCTACGTCGGCGATGGAGCCCCTGAAGTCCGGCAGCGCGGCTATTTTTTTCGCCTCCCGCAGAATGGATTCCTTCGACCGGCTGAGAATGGCCCGGCCCTCGTGCGAGGCGATAGAGCAAAAGCGGCATTCGCCAAAGCAACCGCGGTGCGTCGTCAGGGAGAAGGCGATGGTGTCCATGGCGCGGACCTTGCCCTGTTTTGCATAAAAAGGGTGAACGCTCCGCGTAAAGGGAAGAGCGTAAACCGCGTCCAGTTCAGCTTCGGACAGAGGCGCCTGGGGCGGATGATGCACCAGATACCGGCCGGCGTGTTTCTGAACCAAACCGCGGGCCGTCCTCGGGTCATGATTCGCGTAAAACACACTGAACATTTGAAGGAAGGCTTTCGGTTTGGCTGCCGCCTCTTCGAAAGAGGGCAGCGTCAGATACCCGTCGGGCGGTTCGTTTTCGATGACGCAGGTTCCGCGGATGTTCCGGAGGTCTTTTCCGGCGCTCAGGCGTTTGGCAATTTCCAGAATGGCCTTTTCCGCCATTCCATAAGCCAGAATGTCGAGGCGCGCGTCAAACAGAATGGAGCGGCGCACGGCATCCGACCAGTAATCATAATGCGCGATCCGCCGCAGGCTGGCTTCGACGCCGCCGGCGACAATCGGCTTGGTGTTTTTGAATGAGCGGCGAATCCAATTGGCGTAGGCGATGACGGCGCGGTCGGGCCGGCGGTTGTTTTTCCCGCCGGGTGTCAGGTCGTCGCCTTGCCTCTTTTTTTTCAGCGCCGTGTAATTGGCGACGAGCGAATCCATGCAGCCGCCGGTTACGCCCCAGAACAGGCGCGGCTCTCCCAGGCGGCGGATGTCCGCATCGTCCTCCATGTCCGGCTGGGCGATGATGCCGACGCGGTAGCCCGCGGCCGCCAGCAGCCGGCCGATCACCGCCGCGCCGATATGAGGGCTGTCGATGTAAGCGTCGCCCGTGACCAGCAGAATATCGAGGCGGTCCCATCCCTTTTTTCGAAGTTCTTCAGGCGTGGTTGGCAGGAACATTTAAAAGATTCCGATCATGGAGAGCCCCAGGATCAGCGCGGCAAGGATTGCGATCAGGGAAAGGCGGCCCGACCAGCGGTGAACGGCTCGAAAGACGCTTTTGTTGGAGGCTTTTAAAGAATAGAACCCGAGAAAAACCGTCAGGAATGTCAGCATCACGGCGATGGACCCGATCCGGTGATGGAGCCCCGCCAGATGATCTGAGCCCGTCAGGATGATATGGACAAAAGCCATGACGCCGCCCGCGGCCAAAAGAATGCCTCCGGCGCTGTTGAGAATTTTGTGCCCCTTCAGCCAGAATTTTCTTTTCCTTCCGAACATGGCCAGGCCGACGCCCGCCAGAAGGCATAAAGACGCTGCAAGCATCAGCAACAGGTGAGTAATGATCAGCATGACATGCGGTCTCCTCGCGCCGGGGGATTCGGGGTTTTTTCTGAAACAAGACTATAAGGACAATTCCATCCCCTGATAAACGGCAAAGCATTGCAGGGGTGAATGTTTTTCGGCGATGATTTGCCGGCAGGCGTCGACCATTTCGTCGACGGCCGTGTCGAAGCGGTCCTGATTGTGATGGAAAAGCCCCAGTTGTTTGACGCCGGCATCCAGCGCAAGTTGCACCGCCTGTTCGATGGTGGAATGCCCCCAGCCGATCCTTTTGGAATACTCTTCATTCCAGTATTCAGCGTCGTGAATCAGCAAATCGGCGTTTTGGCAAAAAGCGACATAGTCTTCATAGGCAAGCGAGCCTTCGTGCCGGAATCCCAGTTCGTTGTCGGTCAGGAAAACAAAGCGTTTGCCGTTTTCTGAAAATTGATAACCGTTTCCCTGATTGGGGTGGTTGAGCGCGACCGGCACAATGGTCATGCCGCCCAGTTCGTAGGCCTCCCTGCAGATGTCCGCATAGGTGACATCGGCATGAATGGCGTCGAAATTGATGGGGAAGTAGGGAGCGGACATGACGCGCGCCAGCATTTCCCGGATGGAGTCCTGAGCGAACGTGCAGCCCCAGACATCGATCTTGGTTTTGCGCAGGTAAAGCGGTTTGAAGAAAGGGAATCCCATAATATGGTCCCAGTGGGCATGGGTCAAAAGCAGAATAAAATCGTGACGGCCGTTGTCCAGGAAGCTGTTTCCCGCTTCGCGGATGCCGGAGCCGGCGTCAACCAGCAGAATATCGTCGCGGTTGTTGCGGATCTCCAGGCAAGTCGTGTTGCCGCCGTACCGAAGGTATTTCTGGCCTGATACCGGTATGGAACCTCTCGCCCCCCAGCAACGTATGATCATAAATCATCCCCTGTTGGCATAATCATACAGAATATTTATTTTTTTTCAAGAAGGAGATCAAAAAAAAATACGGCTTTTCTCTTGCTATTGGACCAATAACCATTATCATAAGAAAAACGAGAGTCATCGGAGGTGTCCTGTGAAAAGCATTCAAATTGCGGGCATGAGTTGCGGGCACTGCGTCATGGCGGTTACAAAAGCGCTCGGCGCGGTTGATGGAATTAAAGATGTCCGGGTCGATTTAAAAACAGGGATCGCGACGTATGATGAGGTGAAGCCCGTGGAAGCATCCATCGTTGCCGCGGCCATTCAGAAGGCGGGCTACCACATTGTCGAATAAAGTCTTGATTTCGGTGGGCGGCATGACCTGCGCCGCCTGTGTGCGGCGCGTGGAAAACGCACTGAAAAACGTCGAAGGCGTGGTGGAGGCGAGCGTCAATCTGGCCACCTCCCGCGCCACCGTGGTCCACCAGGACCGCTGGGCGGGAGTATCCGCGCTGGCTCGCGTCGTTTCCGAACAAGGATACGAATTCCTGGGGGAGATCTCCGATGCGGCCGCCGATCCGATCGAGGCTTCCCGCGTCCGGGAGCTTGGCGAGTTGAAACTGAAAGTCTCCTGCGGCGCTGTGTTGAGTGTCTTGATCTTTTTCGGCTCGATGCAGCACTGGTTTGGCTTTTTGCATGCGATTCCCCGTCAGTCGATGCTCGTGGCCATGTTCGTTTTAACGGCGCCCGCGGTGTTCTGGGTGGGGAGCCGGTTTTTCATCGGAGCCTGGAAGGCCGCGAAGCAAAAGACGTCGGACATGAACACGCTGGTGGCGGTGGGCGCGTTCTCCGCTTACGCCTACTCGTCCGCCGCCACTTTTTTCCCCCGCTTCTTTGGCAGTGCGGGCATCGCTCCCCATGTGTATTATGACGGCGCGGCCATGATCATCACGCTGGTGCTGCTGGGCCGGCTTTTGGAGGCCGCGAGCAGGGGCAAGACTTCCCAGGCCATCAAGAAACTGATCGGGCTGGCGCCGAAAACGGCGCGTGTCATTCGGGACGGCGCGGAAGTGGAGATGACGATGGATGCGCTGCAGACCGGAGATGAGGTGCTGGTGCGGCCGGGAGAAAAAGTTCCGGTGGACGGAATTATCCTGACGGGCCGATCGACGCTGGATGAGTCCATGCTGACCGGCGAGAGCCTGCCGGTTTCCAGGGAGGCCGGCCAAAAAGTGTTTGCCGCCACCATGAATCAATCAGGAAGCTTCACGATGCACGCCACCGGGGTAGGCGCGCACACCATGCTGGCGCATATTATCCGCATGGTGGAAGAAGCGCAGGGTTCCAAGGCGCCGATTCAGCGCCTGGCAGACAAAGTGGCGTCTGTTTTTGTGCCGGTTGTCTTTTTGATTGCCTTCCTGACGTTTGGGGTTTGGTATTTTGTTCCCATGGACGCCAATTTCAGCCGCGCCCTGATTAATTTTGTGTCGGTGCTGGTCATCGCCTGCCCCTGTGCGCTGGGTCTGGCCACGCCCACGGCCATCATCGTGGGTACGGGTCTGGGCGCGCAAAGCGGCATCCTGATCAAAGGCGGAGAGGCCCTTGAAAAGATCCATAAACTTTCCATGGTCGTATTTGACAAAACCGGAACGCTGACGCGTGGTGAACCGGAAGTGACGGATGTGGTCTGCGCTGCGGATTTTACCGGGCGGCAGGTGCTCACCGTGGCCGCCGCGCTGGAGAAAACGTCGGAGCATCCGCTCGCGAAAGCGATTGTTGATCGGGCGCGCAGGAACGGCATTTTGCCTCCCTCCACGGACAGCTTTGAAGCGCTTTCCGGCATGGGCGCCAGAGGCTTTGTTGACGGAAAGGCGGCGCTGGTCGGCAACCGTTTCCTGATGACGAATCAGGGGTATTCGGTTGATCTCCTGGAAGAGGAGGCGGTCCATCTGGCCCAAAAGGGAAAAACCCTTGTTTATGTTGCGGAGGGGGAGAAAATCATGGGTCTTATCGCGCTGGCCGATGCGCCCAAAGTTTCCGCGAAAAAGGCCGTGGAAAGCCTGAAGCGTCGCGGTTTGAAGGTGGCGATGATTACCGGCGACAACGCGGGAACGGCGGCAAGTGTCGGCGCACAACTGGGCGTCGAACAGGTTATGGCGCAAGTACTGCCGGGCGGCAAGGCAGACGCTATCCGGCAACTGCAGGCATCCGGAGAGGTAGTGGCCATGGTCGGCGACGGAATCAACGACGCGCCGGCGCTGGCGGCAGCCGATGTCGGGATTGCCGTCGGAGCAGGCGCGGATGTGGCGATTGAAGCGGCGGACATCACGCTGGTGAGGGATGATTTGAATGCCGTGCCGGAAGCCATCGCTCTTTCCACTGCAACGATGCGGGTAATTCGCCAGAATCTGTTTTGGGCCTTTATTTATAATGTCATCGGCATTCCGATTGCGGCGGGTGTCCTTTATCCTTTCTTCGGGATTCTGTTGCATCCGGAGTTTGCGGCCGCCGCAATGGCCTTCAGTTCCGTTTCCGTTGTCAGCAATTCCCTGCGATTGAAAAGGGTTTGGGCAAAGCGAAGAGGCTTGAGGAATGAAGGGGATGGGATATAGGTCATAGGCCATAGGTTATGGGCTATAGGGCATAGGGCGTTGGGACGGGTTTTTTGCCAATGGGTGATTGACGGCGCCAGGATGAATAGAAACCCCTAATAAATTCAATTATCTCCAATTATTTTCCAAAAATAAATTTTTTTTCTTGACAATCAGGAACGGGAAGAGTAATCGAATAGCCATTGGTTGAACGTCCAATCAAATATTAGGTTGGGCGTCCAATAAAAAAGTTGGCGTATCGTCAAAGCCCGCTTCAGGTAAATTTTTACAGGAATCCTTTGGTTGGTCACGATGCTCTTAAAAGGCTGCTTACATACGCACACAACATGCTCGGACGGTAAAATGTCGCCTCAGGAAGTCGCCGACGCCTATGAATCCAAAGGATACGATTTTATCGCATTCACGGATCACGATTACCTGTTGAAACCGAACTATCTGGATCTCTACAGGCAGGTCAGGACCAACATGATGGTTTTTTACGGCATCGAGCTTTCAGTGTTTGTCAACGGAAACATTCATGTGGCGAAAATAGAAGGCGACCGGGAGATACTCCACATCTTCAATCATATCAGCGAGTATGATTTTACCCCGCAGCAGCTGCTGGTGCGGCTGGAGCAGCTTGAAAAGATGTATCCCCTCGATGCGGTGGAAATCACGAAGAAAGGATTTCGGGATGCAGTTTTTGAAGCACTTGATCTTCGCTATCCCAAAATCGCCTCCGACGATTCGCATACGCATACGGGAATCGGCAGGGCGTGGGTGGAACTGGATGCGAAGCGCGAAAAGGATTCCATCATCCAGGCGATCCGGAGCGGTGAATTCTGGAACTGCTACCTGAGTTGATCTCGGGTTGCGGTTTCAGCGAACGGCATATTGCAAGATAAATATTGGGTCAGACCAAACAGGAAGGAGGACGGGTAATGGGTAAAAGATTGGCTATCTGCGCGGTGGCGCAGATTAAAAATCATCCAGATTATCATTATTGGCGTTTTCAAAACATGCTGCTCGAGTGTTTCGAACCGATCATGGAGCAGACGAAGGTAACCTTCGACATGGAAAAGGGCATCCGGACGATCATCACCTGCTCGGATGACGTGTTCGACGCCCGGACCATATCCGACAACGGGATTACGGATGTCGTCGGGGCGCATTTTCGAGGCGAGGAAAAAATGGCTCAGGAAAGCATCAACGGCCTCGGATACGCGATGGCCTGCATTCTCTCCGGCCATGACGATGTGGTTCTTTTCATGGGACACTGCAAAGAATCGCAGGGGGAAAGCCGCAGGATGATTTCCAATCTTGCCTACGACCCCTTCTATTGCAGACCGCTGGGCATGGACTATCACAATGTGGACGCCCTGCAGGCCCGGGCTTACATGGATAAATCCAAAGTGACGGACGAACACCTGGCGAAGATCGTGGTTCGCTCCAGAGCCAACGGAAAGAAAAATCCCTACGGCCGCGAAAATAAAATCGTCAGTGAAAAAGAAGTGCTGAATTCGCCGCTGTATTCGGATCCGCTCAGGGAAATGCACATCTATCCGGTCACCGACTGGGCTTACGGGATGCTTCTGTGCAGCGAAGAGCGGGCAAAGGAGTTCACGCAAAAACCCGTATGGATCACGGGGTACGGCAGCTGTATGGACCGGTATTTTCTCGGCGACCGCGACATCACCTCAAATTTTTCGCTCAAGAATGCAGCCCAGCGCGCCTACGCCATGGCCGGCGTCAAAAATCCCGAAAAAGACGTCCAGGTTTTTGAACTGAGCGACCATGCCGCGTATCAGCTCCCGATGTGGGCCGAAGGCGTCGGCATCGCTGAAGAAGGCAAAGGCGGTCAGTGGATCGACGATGGCGGCATGGACAAATTCAATGTGAACCTGTCCGGCGGACAGCTCAACGGAAATCCGCTTCTCCTGGGAGGCGCGGCCAGGGCCATAGAATGTTACTACCAGTTGTCGGAGCAGGCGGGGGAAAGACAGGTCAAAGGCGCAAAACGGGCAGTGGCCCAGGCGGCAACCGGCGGGGCCGGACAGCATCAGGCCGTAATCGTCATGGAAGCGTAGGGAGGTTGAATCATGGCACATAAGAAAAACAGAAATGTTGGAATTATCGGCATCGGACAGACGAAGCATTCCAGTCATCGCGAGGATGTCAACCAGCCTGAATTGATCCATGAAGCGGTCAGCCTGGCCCTGAAAGATGCGAAGCTGTCCATGAAAGACATTGACTGCGTCGTTCATGGCAACATGGAACTTTTTGAGATGGTCCACTCGCCCGATCTCTGGCACGTGCTGGGAACCGGCGCCTACGGCAAGGACTCTATTCGGATTACCACGGGCGGGACGGTCGGGGCAACCCTGTCGTGCGCCTCGGACAATCTGGTGGCCTCGGGGATGTACGACATCGTCATGGCCATCGGTTTTGAAAAGCTTCAGGAAGGCCATACCACGGGCGGCATTACCAACATGGCCTGCCCGCTGTGGTTCAGAAAGATCCAGGCGGGAGCGCTCACCGGCTCCTCGGCCTACGATGTGGAGCGGGAATTCGGCCTCGAGCGCGCGAACCGCGCATCGCTGATGTACCGGATCATCATGGATAAGCACGCAAGCCTCAATCCCAATGCGCACCGGGCGTTTGGTTTGGACTTCAATCAGATTGACGATTTGATCCGGACGTCGCCGAAACTCGTCGGCGAGCTGAAGCTTATCGAAATGTGCTCCCAGTCGGACGGGGCCTGCTGCGTGATTTACGCCTGCGAGAAAAAGGCGAAAGAGCTTTCCAAAACCCCGGTCTGGATCCGCGATCACATCACCGCCCACAAGGAAGAGAATTTCACGATCTTCGGCTATGACCGGAAGTATCCTGTTCTGAAGACGCATAAATTTGCGGCAGAGCAGCTTTTCAAACGCAACGACATTCAAGATCCTTTACAGTATTTTGATGTATTCGAAATGTATGACCCGGCGACCTGGTGGGCCATTGACTGGCTTCGGGACTTCTTTAATTTGAAAGGGGATGAGCACCTCAGGCTCATCGAGGACAAGGAAATCATGATCGGCGGCAAAATGCCCATCAATCCGTCGGGCGGCGTGATCGGATCCAATCCGATCGGCGCGACGGCGCTGGTTCGGGTGGCCGAGGCGGCCCTGCAGGTGCGCGGCAACGCCGGTCCGCACCAGATACCGACCCCGGTCAATCACGCGCTCGCGTCAGGGTTCGGCGGCACCATGTGGACCGTGATGACAATGCTCGAAAAGGAACTTAACTGGTAGGAGGACAATCATGGCAGAATACTGGGGAGTGAACGTAGAAGATATATTCAATACGATGAAAGAGCGATTTCGTCCCGAAGGCGCCAAAGATGTCGATGCCGTCTTTGGGTATGACATTGCCGGCGAAGGCAAATGGAAACTGACGGTAAAGAACGATGCGATGGCGCTCGAAAAGACAGACAGCTTATCCGGCTGCATCGCAACCATGTCGGCCGACGGAGAGACCTTTGTCGGGGTCAACACGGGCAAGGTTGACGCGACCAACGCCTTTATGAGCGGCAAATTCAAGGTGGAAGGCGACATGGGCGCCTTTGGGAAGACCGGCAAACTTTTCCGCAAATTCGTCCTCGCCAAAAAGGAAATGACGACCAAAGAATATCTTGCGGATATGTTTGCCACCATCGTGCCCCGCTTTAAAGCCAAGGAAGCCGAGGGGCTCGAAGCTTCCTTCGGATTTGATCTTGGCGGACCGGACGGCGGCAAGTGGACCGTCTTTATTAAGGATAAGATCTGCACGGTTACGACGGCCATCGAGGGCAAACCGACGGTCACGCTGGAATTCAACGATGCCAGGGATTACGTCGATTTCATCCTCGGAAAGATCGATGCGCAGAGCATTCTGGCCGCGGGAAAAGCGTCCGCGAAGGGCGACATCAACATGATGGCGTCGAAGTGGCCCGTTCTGTTCGAAAAATACAAAGATCCCATGGCCGGC
>JAQVQT010000071.1 GCA_028701435.1 Smithellaceae bacterium
TTCCGCATACTGGGCTTCCATCATACCCGCCAGCGCGCCCATCAGCACACCGCGCTCTCCCGTGAGGTCGCTGTATACTTCCATCTGGAACGTGGTCGGGAAGAGGAAACCCGACCCGATGGCGATGCCCAGGGCCAGCGTGCGCTCCATGGCGCGGCCGGTCGCATCCTGATGCACGGCGAAGCTGGAGTTGATGCCGCTGCCGTCAACAAAATTACGGCGGACACTGGTGCCGGAACCTTTGGGCGCAACCATGATGACATCGACAAAATCCGGAGGTATCACGCCGGTCTGTTCTTTATACACAATGGAAAACCCATGCGAGAAATACAGCGCGTCGCCTTTTTTCAGGTGTGGTTTGACTTTCGGCCACAGAATCATCTGTGCCGCGTCGGAAACCAGATACTGAATGATGGTGGCTTTTTCCACCGCTTCTTCGATGGGGAAAAGCGTCCGGCCGGGAACCCAGCCGTCGGCGATGGCCTTGTCCCAGTAAGACTTGTCTTCCGGAGACTGGCCGATGATGACGTTGACCCCGTTGTCTTTCATGTTGAAGGCCTGTGCGGGACCCTGCACGCCGTAGCCCAGCACCGCAATGACTTCCTGTTTGAGGACCTCCTGCGCCTTTTTCACGGTGAACTCTTCCGAGGTCACCACATCTTCGATGGTACCGCCAAAATTGATTTTTGCCATAAAACCCCCTGTTTTATTGATGATAGCTGTTGGATGTTAATCGTCCAGTTTCAAGGCCACCAGACCTGTCCGCGTGATGTCGGTCACGCCGAGCGGTTCCATCCGCGCCAGGGCAAAGTCGATCTGGGTCTTGTCCCCGGTGATTTCAATCATGGCGAACGTGTCGCCCGACACGATCACTTTCCACCGGTTGGCGTCGATGGCCTTCCTGACGGCTTCCGTGTTGGCGGGCGTCAGGTTCAACCGGACCAGCACCATTTCACGATGGATGGATTCGACATTGGTCAGGTCGTCGGCGGAGATCACATCAACCAGCTTCTGCAGTTCGTTGACAATCCGGTTGATGGTCGCCTGGGACCCGATGGTCGTCATGACGATTTTGGATATGTCGTTTTGCGTGGTCGTATTCACGCAAAGGCTGTCGATGTTGTAGCCCTTGCCGCCCAGCGTTCCGGCAATCCTGGCCAGCACATCCGGCTTATTGTACACCAGGATGGATATAATATGATCTTTCTTTTCCATGTTTAACCTCTCCGTATCGTTATTATACTGAGCTCATCAGTTGATCATTTCCCGTGTGCCCAGAGCCATCTGGCTGATCGATTCGCCCGGATGCACCATGGGATAAACACATTCCTCTCGCGACACGCGGAAATCCATCAGCACGGGCTTATGGGCGGCAAGTCCCTGCCGCAGCACTTCTTCCACTTCGCCTGGTTTCGTCGCGCGAAGGCCGACCACGCCGAAGGCTTCCGCCAGCCTCACAAAATCAGGCGCGTACGTCATGTCCGTCTGGGAATAGCGTTTTTCATAAAAAAGTTCCTGCCACTGGCGCACCATGCCCAGATAGCCGTTGTTGAGCAGAACCACCTTGACGGCGATGTTGTACTGGGCGGCCGTGGCCAGTTCCTGAATATTCATCTGGATGCTGCCGTCGCCCGCGATGTCCACAACCTGCCGGTCGGGGAAAGCGCACTTGACGCCGATGGCGGCGGGAAGACCGAAGCCCATGGTTCCCAGTCCGCCGGAAGAAATGAACGTGTTGGGGCGGTCGAAGCTGAAAAACTGCGCCGTCCACATTTGGTTCTGGCCGACCTCCGTGGTAATGAGGGCGTCGCCCCCCGTGAGCCGGTGCAGGGTTTGAATGACGAACTGCGGTTTGATGACTTCCTCGTTCCGGCAGTAGGTCAACGGCACCTTTTCGCGCCATTCGTCAATTTCGGAAAGCCACGCCTGTCGAGGAGCGCCGTCCGGTTCGTAGTGGTGCTCCTCGAGAAAGCGCAGCAGATCCGTGAGGGCGGATTTGGCATCTCCAATGATCGGCAGATCAACGGTTACATTTTTATTGATGGAAGAGGGATCAATGTCGATATGAACAATTTTGGCTTCCGGAGCAAAGGTTTCGATCGAACCGGTCACCCGGTCGTCGAAGCGCACCCCCACGGCCAGCAGGAGATCGCAATGGCTCACGGCCATGTTGGCGTAATAAGTGCCGTGCATGCCCAGCATGCCCAGCCACAGCGGATCGCTGCCCGGAAATGAGCCCAGCCCCATGAGCGTACCGGTCACGGGGATTCTGTATTTTCTGGCCAGGTCCGTCAACTCCTCCGCCGCTCTGCTCAGAATGACGCCGCCGCCCGTCATGATCAGGGGCCTCTTCGCTTCCTGGAGCATGGTCTGCAGGTTGGCCATTTTTTTCGGAGCGGGCTTATACAGGACTTCATGATTGCGAATCCGGACATTGCCCGGATCATACTCGGTTTGCGCGGCCATGACATTTTTGGGCAGATCCACCAGCACCGGGCCCGGCCGGCCGGAGCGGGCGATGTGAAACGCTTCTTTGATCGTCGCGGCCAGTTCTTCAATATTGCGCACCAGGAAATTGTGCTTGGTGCAGGGGCGCGTAATGCCGGTGATGTCGCACTCCTGAAAAGCGTCGTTTCCAATCAGCCCGGTCGGGACCTGTCCGGTAAACACCACCAGCGGAATGGAATCCATGTTTGCCGTGGCGACGCCGGTTACCGCATTGGTGGCGCCGGGGCCGGAGGTGACCAGACAGACGCCCACCTTGCCGGTCGCCCGCGCGTAGCCGTCGGCGGCGTGCACCGCGCCCTGTTCATGACGGACCAGAATATGCCGGAGATTGCTTTTGTAGATCTGATCGTAAATGTCCAGGACCGCTCCGCCCGGGTAGCCGAAGATGATGTCCACCTTTTCTTCTTCCAGCGCTTTGAGCAGAATTTCCGTGCCTTTCAGCTTCATGGGAATGTCTCCTTTGTTCCTGATGGATTCCTGTATGCTCGATCACGTAAAATTAAAAAAGCCGCCCGTTTCTTTTGGAAAAAGCGGCTTCGTCTTCACAAAACAAAGCCGCGGGCTTTCGGGGCCCGCGGCTTGTATCTTCAGTTCTTAAAGATACAGAGCGGCAGACCCCATGCGTACGACGACTACGAGCCGTCTTACAATGGTTTGGATCCGGATTCTGCCGCTGTCTAAATCTTTAAGAAACATTCTAGCATCCTTTTGAATTCGACTTCCTTCTAGCGAAAAATAATTTACTTGTCAAGGGCATTCTCCAGGCGGCCGTCATTTTACCGGAACAGTTCTTCTTTTTCCCCGAACCATTCATTTCCGCTTTCAGCGGGCGGATTGTTTTCCAAAAAGCATTCCTGAAGGGTGCCCGGCCCGGCCCCCGGCGACGGTATGCCGGTTTTGGCATCCACCCGGATGAAAACGATGCCGGCAGGAGCCGGAAAAGCCTCCGCGGGCTTCCCCTGCAGGGCTTTTTCCATGTAGTAAAGCCAGATCGGCGCCGCGGCGCGGCCGCCCACTTCATGGCCCCCCAGAGATTTTTCCTGGTCGAAGCCGACCCAGACGCCGGTGATCAGAGAGGGGGTGAAGCCGATGAACCAGGCATCACGGACGTCGTTGGTGGTGCCCGTTTTGCCGGCGACCGGCCGGCCGATGCTTTTGACCCGCCGGCCCGTGCCGCTTTCCACGACGTCCTGCAGGATATACGTGGTCATAAAGGCAATGCGCGGGTCGATAACCTGTTCCGACTGCGGTTTGGCTTCTTCAAAGACATTTCCGGTGCGGTCGACAATTTTCCGGATAAAGTACGGCGTGACTTTTTTCCCGCCGTTGGCCAGTACGTCGTAAGCGCGGACCATCTCCTGCAGGGTGACGCCCGCCGATCCCAGCGCCAGGGAGAGGTTCGCGGCCAGCGGCGATTCAATGCCAAGATTGGCCGCATAGGAGATGGCATAGTCGATGCCGATTTCCTGCAGGATCTTGACGGTGACGACATTGCGGGACTGCACCAGGGCCGTTCTCATGGTAATCGGCCCCAGGAATTTTTCGTCGAAATTTTTCGGTTTCCAGAGCCCGTCGGCCTGCGACGGGTCTTCCATGATAATCGGCGAATCCACGAACCGCGTGGACGGATTCATGCCCTTGTCAAACGCGGCCGTGTAAATCAGGGGCTTGAAGGCGGAACCCGGCTGGCGGTGCGCCTGAACCGCCCGGTTGAACTCGCTTTTGGCGAAGTCCCTTCCTCCGACCATGGCGCGGATCGCGCCGGTTTTCACATCCATGGAATACAGTGCGCCCTGCACCAGGCCTTTGGCGTATTTGTTCCGGGCTTCCATTTCCGAAAGCCCTCTCATCATCGCATCGCGGGCCGCGGTCTGCGCGGGGAGGTTCAGCGTCGTATAGATGGTCAGCCCCTCCTTGTAGAGGACGTCCGCTCCGTATTTCTCCTGCACGTAGCGGCGGACGTGCTCCACAAAGTACGCGGCGACTTTGTCTTTCGGCTTCATGGGCCTCAGGTTCAGGGGAGCGGCGGCGGCTTGCGTCATCTGGTCTTTGCTGATGAAGCCTTCTTCCTGCATGCGCGCGAGGACGTAAATCTGTCTTTGCTTGGCCCGGTTAAAGTTGAGAAACGGGGAGTAGGTGGTGGGGGCTTTCGGCAAACCGGCCAGAAGCGCGGCTTCCGGCAGCGTCAGGTCACGGGCGCTTTTGCCGAAGTAGCCGATCGACGCCGATTCGATCCCGTAGGTGCCGTGCCCCAGATAAATCTGATTCAGGTACAGATGGAGAATCTCATCCTTGGTCAGGTATTTGTCGATGCGGTAGGACAGGATGGCTTCCTTCAGCTTTCGGACATATTTTCTCTCCGGCGTCAGATACATCAGCTTGGCAACCTGCTGGGTGATGGTGCTGCCGCCCTGCACGATTTTGCCCGCTTCCACATTTTTGAACAGGGCGCGGAAAATGCTCAGCACATCGACTCCCCGGTGCTTGTAGAAGCGGGAATCCTCCGCCGCGACAAACGCGTACTGAACCATTTTCGGGATGTCGGCGATGTTGATCATCTTGCGGTCTTCCAGGAAAAACTCGTCGATCAGCAGGTCGTTTTCGTCCAGGACCCGGGAAGCGATGCTGGGCCGGTAATCCTTGAGCGCGTCGATGCCGGGCAAGTCCTGCGTCATGACCTGGTAGGTCACAGCTCCGCCGACCCCGGCCAAAAAGAGAATCAAAAACACCGCCAGGGTGATTTTGATCGCGGGGGACCTTTTGCCGCCCGTTTTGCGCCGGCTGTTTTTATTTTTGCCTGGAGACATCTTCAAATTTCCTCTTTTGCGCCCGGCTCTTCGGGTTGCGGGGGGACTTCTTTCTTTCTGGCGGCAAATTTTGCCACAAATATACTGACTTCATACAGAAACAGCAAGGGGATCGCCATCAGAATCTGGCTGAGCGCGTCCGGTGAAGGCGTAAGAATCGCGGCGGCAATAAACATGAGCAGGATGGCGTACTTCCGGTATCGGGAAAGCATTTTGTCGTTGACGATGCCCAGCTTGGCCAGAAAGAAGATCAGAACGGGCAGTTGGAACGACAAACCGAATCCCAGCAGGAATTTGATAAACAGCGAAAGGTACTCGTTGAAGGAAATCATGGCCTGCAGGTATTGGTTGTTAAAGCTGACAAAAAACTGAAAAGCCGGCGGGAGCACGACGAAATAGCCGAACAGCACACCGCCTAAAAAAAGCAGTGTGGAGGACAGGACAAAAGGCACCACGTACTTTTTCTCCTCGGGAAGCAGCGCGGGCGCGATGAATTTCCACACCTGGTAAAAGATGAAGGGGCTGGTCAGCAACAGGGAGGAAAAAAAAGCGATCTTCATGTAGGTGAAGAAAGCCTGCGTTAGCCCCGTGTAAATCAGATAGCTGCTTTCGGGGAGAGCATCCGTCAGCGGTTTCGTGATGACGGCAAACAGCCGGTCTTTGAAAGAATAACAGGCCAGAAAACCGATGCCCACCGCAATCAGCGAGTTGGTCAGCCTTTTGCGCAGCTCGATCAAATGTTCGGTCAAAGACATTTTAAGATCTTCGTTGGTTTCCATCATGCGCCGTTTTGCCGGGTTTGAAATAGCAGAAATGATGTTGAAGTTCAGGTTTCATTTCCGGAGGCTTCTTTTTTCCCCTCTTCCGCCCCCGGTTTTTTGGACAGCAGGGAATCCTTCAGACCGTCATCGGGTTTGGGGGTCTCGTCTTCTTTCAAGGCGTCTTTCAGATCCTCCGTAACGCCTTCCGTGGCATTTTTGAAGTCCCGGAAGCCCTTGCCCAGCGTCTTGGCCAGATCGGGCAGCTTTTTGGGCCCGACGATCAACAGCGCGATAATCGCGATGATAATCAGTTCCTGTACTCCAATACCGAACATGGATCCACGGCTCCTTATCAAGATTGACGTCAACTTATATATGGATTGATTTTTTTTATCAATGTTTTTCACAAATGTGAATATTTCAACGCGCTTGCTTTCCGCGGCGTCCTGCATCGCATCGTGTCATGATTTTGCATCTTGACCCCGCGGGATCTATTCGGTAATCCTTGGGCCATGACGCTGGATGAACAAATTGCCGAATTGACCCGGGCCGGATCAGGCACCCTGTGGGAACTGGCGCGCCCGGGCGCCGTTTTGCTGGCTGCCGGCCTTGCGCTGGCGGGCGCTTTTACCCGCAACCCGGTGTTTTTCGGAATCGCGCTGGCTGCCGCGATTCTCGCGTATGCCGTCTGGCAGACCGCTCCGCATATCGCGAACGCCGCCCGAGGGTTGCGCGAAGGCGTGAAGCAGCAGGGCATGGTCGAAATTTTTCTCCATCAATGGAAAGACGCGGAATCGAATGTTCATGAGTCTTTTGAGGGAAGAATTTCCATGGACGGCCGGACGATGTGGGAAATGGAGTTTGTGACGCCTCAGCATTGGCAGCCCCGGGAGGGAAGCTACCCGGCCCAGTTGGCTTTTGTTCGAGGCGTGGAATGGCCGGTCGTGGTTCTGATGCGGGAAGGCCTGCTGGTTCCCCGCCTGAAACCCCGGCGCGCTTCACCTGTTCAATGACCGCCATTTTTGTCTTGACAGCTGCGGGAGTTTTTTCATGAGCGAACCGATCAAAAAATCAGCGCTGGTGGTGGAAGGCGGAGGCATGCGCGGCATTTTTGCCGCGGGGGTTTTGCATGCTTTCGGCCGCGCCGGATTCGATCCGTTTGATTTGTATATCGGCGTGTCCGCGGGAGCCTGTCACCTGGCTTCGCATCTGGCGGGGCAACATGACCGCAACCTGTCGGTTACCCTGCGGTATTCGCTGTCTTCCCGGTTCATCAATCCCTGGCGATTTCTTCGGGGCGGGCACCTGATGGATCTGGACTGGATGTGGGAACAAACCATTCGCCATGATCGTCTGGATCTGACCGCCCTTTTTGAAACACTCTCCCGTCGCAATAAGGAATATCGGATTGTGGCCACCTCCATGGAAACCGGCAAGGCGCTGTATCTGAGCCCCGGGCCGGACACGCTCGAGCATTACCTCAAAGTTTCCAGCGCCATTCCGGTTCTTTACCGTAAGGTTCTGGAGGTCGAAGGCGAGAAGGCGACCGACGGCGGCGTGGTCGATGCCATTCCGGCTCGCGAAGCTCACCGGCGCGGCGCAACCGACATTACCGTTATCCGATCCCGGCCGGCAGGTTACGTAAAAAAAGAAAATCCGGTCGCGCTCATGGTGCTGGCCCTGTATTACCGGAAATATCCCGGGCTGTTGGAGTCCTTTCGCCGCCGCGCCGATGTCTATAACGCCGCCGTGCGTTTTGTCCATTGCCCGCCGCCCGGCGTTCGAGTGGCGGAAATCGCTCCGCCGCCGGAGTTGGATGTCGGCCGGACGACACGGGACGAAGCCCGTCTGCGCGTCGCCTTTGAGATCGGCATGGACTGCGGCAGCCGGTATCTGCGGGCACATGCCGCCGACGGAAATCCCGGTTGAAGAATGGCCCGGGGCGCCGAACGGGTTGAATATTTGCGGACAATGTTTTATAAAAGCATCAAACGTCCGGGAGTGATGGATATGCCGATTTACGAATTTTATTGCCGGAAATGCAACACGATTTATAATTTCTTTTCCCGATCGGTCAATACCGACAAAGTCCCCTCCTGCCCGAGGTGTAAAAACGTGAAGCTTGCACGCCGAATGTCCCTTTTTTCGGCCATCACCGGAAAGGCCAGAGACGGGGAGGAAGCGGATCCTCTGCGCGGCATGGACGAGAGCAAAATGGAAAAAGCCATGATGCAGCTTGCCGCGGAAGCCGAAAACATTCGGGAGGACGATCCGCGCGCCGCCGCCAACCTGATGCGCAAATTAACGGATGCCACCGGCATGAAGCTGGGAGACGGTTTCCAGGAAGCGCTCAGGCGCCTGGAGGCGGGCGAGGATCCGGAGAAGATCGATGAAGAGATGGGGGATGTTCTGTCGGCGGAAGATCCGTTCGGAGAAAAGAAGAATGTCGGAAAGTCCGCGGCGCGAAAGCCCCGCAAGGATGAAACGTTGTATGACCTCTGAAAGGGCTGTTACTCAAAGATATCCCTTTGAGCGGCCATTAAGAGCGTTTTGTTCTATAAATCTTGGCGAAGTCCCGTATCAAGTACGGGATAAACTCCAGATCAGCAATGACAACTGTTTGAGCCGAAGGCGAGTTTTGTCAAAGCCTTTCGCGAGCCTTAGATTTATACAAAACGCTCTTAAGGCAAGCGAAAAGGATATCTGGGAAACAGCCCGTTCAGATCCGAAATTATGTAGGGGGGATGAACATGAAAGATTGGAAGTCCTGGATGATGACGGTTGTTCTGATTTTCTTTCTATGCGGCGCCGCGTCCGCGGCGGTCCGGATTTCACAGCTGCCCCCGCCGCCTCCTACGGCGAAGCTTCGGGTCTTTGTCGTCGCGGTGACGACGGAATTCAAATCCGCGAAAGGCCCTGTCTTCTGGCCGGTTTCGC
>JAQVQT010000072.1:0-2077 GCA_028701435.1 Smithellaceae bacterium
CTGATTCGAAAGATCAACCAGAAGGGCGTCACCGTTTGTCTGATTGAACACAAGATGCGGATGATCATGGATCTGGCGGACCGAATTGTTGTTTTAAACTACGGTAAGAAAATTGCCGAAGGGAAGCCGGCGGATGTCGCCGCGGACCCGCAGGTAATCGAAGCCTACTTAGGAAGAAAAAAGGATGCTTAAACTTACAAATGTCACGACGATGATTGGCGAGCATCAGGTGATCCATGATGTTTCGTTGCAGATCGCCCAGGGAGATTTTGTCGCGCTATTGGGCGGAAACGGCGCCGGAAAAACCAGCTTGTTCCGCACCATTGTCGGGGTTTTGCCGCCGGCAAAGGGCAAGATTGAATTCAAAGGCGAGGAGATCAGCCACATCGCCGCGTATAAAATCGTGGGCAAGGGCATCGCGCTTTGTCCCGAAGGACGTCAGCTTTTCCCGCAGCTGCCCGTTTACAAAAACCTGATGCTGGGCGCCTACCATCGCAAGGACAAGAAGGGCATTGAGGAAACGCTGGAGCAGGTTTACACGCTTTTCCCGCGCCTCAAGGAAAGATACAAGCAGATGGCGGGAACCTTTTCCGGCGGCGAACAGCAGATGCTGGCCATCGGCCGGGCCATCATGTCCAAACCGGAACTGCTCCTGCTGGATGAACCGTCCATGGGCTTGGCGCCGCTGGTGGTGGAAGGAATTGCCGACGCGATCACGCAGCTCAACAAGATGGGCATTACCGTCTTCCTGTCCGAGCAGAACGCGCAGATCGCCCTGATGATCACCCGCCACGGTTACGTGATGGAAAACGGCCATCTCGTTCTCGAAGGATTGAGCAAGGACCTGATTACCAATGATAAGGTCAAAAAGGCTTATCTGGGAACCTGAAATATTTTTCGTCCGCCGAATCGGAGCGAAATTGCACCATCCAAAGAGCTCTTACCCCTTCGGGGGGAGAGCTCTTTCTCTTTCCTATCCGGAACACTTTTGCCGGCCCCTGCAAGGAATTAATTGGTTTGACACGAACATGCTTATTTGTTAAAAATGATCCAACTTGCGACCTTGTGAGGTTTTGTGAAGAACCGATCAAAATTGTTTTCCGCACTGATGATTCTCCTTCTTCTGTTGTATGGCCAGGGGAGTTTTGCCCAGGGGCCGCGGGTGAAGAAAGCCGCTCCCGCCAAAGTCGTCTGGGTTTCCGGCGCACAGGCCTGGGACTGCGCGGCCTGCCATCGCGCTCAGATTGTTCTTCCAAGAAAGCACGTGGATATTCAGGAAATGCCGTATGTCGCCTGCATGGTTTGCCACCTTTCCGAAGAAGGCTTTGCGGGCACCCTCAAGGGGAAAATGCCGGGCAGCCACCTGCATGCCTTTCGGAAGGTTTCATGCGCCGCTTGTCACGGCCAGGGGAAAAAACCGGCGGCGGTCGCCAAAAGCCGGTGTCTGGTCTGCCACGGCAGCGCGGCCAAAGTTGCCCTGAAAACTCAAAACACCAAACCAAACAATCCGCACGACTCGCCTCACTACGGGACGGAGCTGGACTGTAATTTTTGCCACCACCAGCATGCCGGGTCGGAGGATTATTGCGCAAAGTGCCACAAATTTAATTTTGTGGTGCCGTAACACGAACCGGCCCGGGAAGGCATAAGGAAAAATGACGATGGGATGTCCGGAAAATTCATCATGGACAGGCTGTATTCAGGAGGCAGGACGGCGCGTCTTCTCCGGCGGCCCGGTGTATTTGTTTTTTCTGGGTCTGTTTGCCGTGCTGCTGGTCGCGGGGATTGCCGCGGGGATTCACGCCGTTTACATTGTGGGAAGTCACCACGCCTACGGCAGCACCCGGGAGATTCCGCTGGCCATGCTGATCGCCACCTATGCCTTCTTTGTCATCACCTCGACCGGCCTGTGCCTCGTGTCCTCCATCGGACATATCTTCGGCGTGGAGCGTTTCATGCCGATCGCGAAGCGGGCGGTGCTGCTGTCCGTCATCACCATCATGTCGGGATTCCTCGTCATCGGCCTGGAGCTGGAGAATCCGCTCCGGCTGGCCGTTTACCTGTTTCTCTCGCCGAA
>JAQVQT010000072.1:2177-6658 GCA_028701435.1 Smithellaceae bacterium
TTGTTCCCATGTACTGGGAGCTCGGCGTCAGGGAGTATGCCAAACTGCACGCGTATTCGCCCACCGGGCATGAAATTCTGGTGGTGCTGGCCGGCGTCGGTCTTTCCGGCGCGGCGTTTCTGCTGGGAGAAAAAGTTTTTCAGGGATTCAGAGAGGTTCAGGTCGCCGGGCCTCCTTCAGCCGGAACGCTTGAAGACGTCGCGCAGGATCCTCAAATGGCATCCAACGGAAAGGTTGACGGCTAACCATGATCTTCAAATCGCTGAACAAGGAGCCCATGATGAAAGACCCGGAAAAAATTTCCGAAATGGACCGCCGGGAATTTCTGAAAATCGGCCTCGTCATCACGGGTGTTTTTGCGGGGGGCTCCATCGTATCGGTGGCATCCGCGGCCGAAAAAATATTTCCGGACGGATCGATCGCGGAGAAATATCCCTACCGGCCGCATTACTGCATGGTGATCCGCGTGGACCGGTGCATCGGCTGCCGCCGCTGCGTCGAAGGGTGTGTTGCCGCCAACGCCGTGCCGCCTTACGGCTGGCGAACGCTTGTGCTGGAAAGAGAAGCGCGGCAGGCCCTGGGCCAAAAACGGGAATTCATTCCCGTCCTGTGTAATCAGTGCAACAATCCTCCCTGCGTCCGCGCCTGTCCCGTAACGGCGACGTACAAGGATAAAAAAACCGGCATTGTTATGATGGACAATCAAAAATGCATCGGCTGCAAAATCTGTATGGCGGCCTGCCCGTATGACGCCCGCTACTACAATGAGGAAAAGGGCGCCGTGGACAAGTGTGATTTTTGCTTTGAATCCAGCCTCTCGCGCGGCGGGAAAAGCACGGCCTGCCAGGAGGCCTGCCCGGCGGATGTCCGGGTGTTCGGGGATCTGTCCGATCCCCAAAGCCGCGTTTACCGGCTGGTGCATCAACTACAGCAGCCGGTCTGGGTGCTTAAAAAAGATACAGACGCCAAACCCAATATTTTTTACACGAAAGGGTAGGCAGGATCAGCATGCGAAAACGTCTCCTCGTTATATTGGCTCTGCTTTTGATTGGTTGCACAACGGCCGCCGCCGCGGCGGATCAGGCGCGCCCCGGCATTCTTTACACCCAGCCGCTGGAATCGGTCATCTTCCGCCATCAGGACCATACGCAGGAGGGAAGCGCGTGCATCGTCTGTCACACCGGCCTGTTCGAAATGGAAGCCCTCCACGTTCAGAAAAACAAAGACTACCATATGGATTCCCTGTACAAGGGGAAATACTGCGGCGCCTGCCACAACGGCAAAAAGGCCTTTGCCGCGGATACCCAGTGTGCGCGCTGCCATCTCGGGTCCGGCGTTCCGGCGCCGCCCAAAGATGCCCCGCCGTACAAAAAATCCGTTGTATTGGGCAAGGGGGAACAAAGCGTGACATTTTACCACGAGGTTCACGCGAAAAAAACAACCTGCCGAAGCTGTCACCCGTCCCTTTTCAAGCCCGGCGAAGGAACCACCCGGGTCCGTATGGCGGACCACGGCGGCAGCCGGTTTTGTTTTGGCTGCCACAGCGGCAGGAACAAAGACGCCTTTGCCTGGAGCGATTGCAGCCGCTGCCACCGGAAATCCGTTCCCGTTCCGCGGGAAACCATTCCTTTCGGCAAGGGGACGAAAGCCGTGCCCTTCCGGCATGGAAGCCATCAACTGAAAGGCGGATGCAAGGTCTGTCATCCCCGGCCGTTTGCCTACCGGAAGGGGGCCGCAAAAATTGATTTTGACGATCACCGGAACCGGAAAGCGTGTTTTGCCTGCCATGCCAAAAAGAATGGATCGGCTTTTTACGACTGCAACCGCTGCCATCAGGATAAGCCTGCGGCCAAACCCGGCGGGCCCGACACCCTGAAATATCAAACGCCCTGGAAAAACGTGTACTTCCATCACGAAAGCCACGGCTGGTTTTCCTGCGTCTCCTGCCATCCCGCCCCGTTTGCCATGAAAAAGGGCAAAACCAAAATGGTGATGTCGGATATGCTTCGTGGAAAAACCTGCGGCGTATGTCACAACGGGGCCAAGGCCTTTTCCGCCCGGGAATGCGCCCGGTGCCATAAGAAATAAATCCAACAGCGGGAGAAGGCGCTTTTGACCAAAAACAAATCCGGCATCTGGTCGTTTTTTGCTTCCGTTCAACTGGCCATCGTGCTGCTTTCCCTGATTGCTTTTTTTGCCCTGGTCGGCACGCTGGTTCCCCAGCGGGAGGCGGCGGTTGCCTTTGCCGAACGCATTTCGCCCGCGCTTTTTTCCTTTCTTCAGAAAATGCAGATCTTTGATCTGTATCACTCCGTGTGGTTCATCCTTTTATCCGGACTTCTGGCCGTCAACCTTATCATTTGTTCGCTGGATCGCTTTCCCCTGGCCTGGCGCCGCTTCCGAATGAAGCATGAGCCTGAAAATGAAGACGTCTTTCGGGATGTGCCGGAAGAAAATACGTTTTCGGCCCGGACGGACGTTCAGACGGCGGCGGACGCCGCCCTGTCTCTGCTGCGAAGAAAATACCGCGCCGTGGAAAGGGCGGATGAAGCCGGCAGTGTCTGGCTCTGCGCGCAGAAAGGGCGATTTGCCGGTTTCGGCGTCTATATCGTTCATGTGAGCATTTTGGTTTTGATCGCGGGCGCGATCCTTGGGTCGGTCTTCGGCGTTGAAGGATACGTCCACATTCCGGAAGGGGAAACAGTGGAGGCGATTTCCCTGCGCAGCGGAAATGCGCCGTTGCCGCTTCCCTTTGCCGTTCGCTGCGACAAATTCACCGTGGAGCTTTACGAAAGCGGCATGCCCAAAACGTTTCAATCCGATCTGACCTTTCTCAAGGAGGGCCGGGTGGTCCGGACCGCGAAGCTTCTGGTCAATCATCCCGTTGAATTTGAGGGTTTCCGCTTTTACCAGTCTAGCTACGGCGCGGCGCCGGGAGGGAAGGCAACGCTGGCCCTTTCCAGGGAAGGAGGTGCGCGCGACATCATGAATGTCAGCGCCGGCTACACCTTTGCGCTTCCGGGAAAAGAGGGAATGTTTCAGGTGTTGCGGGTGGAAGAAAACCTAATGAGCATGGGGCCCGCAGTCAAGATCGTTGTCCGGTCCAAAAACGAAGAGGCGACCTTCTGGGTCTTCCAGCAGATCGAGCGGATCCGCGAAATGAATCCGGACGCGATCCGGCAGGTTCCCATGTTTAATCCTGGTCTTTTCCGGCCTTACACCTTTGTGCTTCTGGGGCTGGAAGAGAAATATTATACGGGCCTGCAGGTCAACCGCGACCCCGGCACGCCGGTGGTGGCCGTCTCCGCGCTGGGGTTGATCGGCGGCCTGATGCTGATTCTGTTTTCGTATGCGCGTGCCGTCTGGATCCGTGTTGCGCCCTCGGGGAATCATGTGCTGGTCGCGATTGCCGGCCGGAGCTACAAGAATCAACCGGGGCTGCAAAAAGAGATGCAATATCTGCTCGCGGAGCTGAAGGACCATCTGGAGAAGCGCCAATGATCCATACGACGATTTTAAGCTGGGTGACCTTCATCTATTTTGCCGCTTTTGTTTTTTATCTTTTCCGGATGATTCTGGGGCGTGAGTTCTGGGGAAAGGCGGCCACGGGGGCGGCGCTGGCCGGGTTGGCCTTCCAGAGCGTTGCGCTTGCCCTCCGCTGGAGGGCGTCTTACGATCTGGGCTTCGGTCATGCGCCCCTGTCCAATTTTTACGAATCGCTGATTTTTTTCGCCTGGACCATCGTCCTTTTGTATCTGCTTATCGAGCGACGGCTGAAAAACCGCAGCATCGGTGTTTTTGTTCTGCCCGTCGCTTTTCTGATCATGGCGTACGCGTCCATTGCCCCGGGCATGAATCAGCGCATTGAGCCGCTGATTCCCGCCCTGCAGAGCAACTGGCTGACCTCGCACGTGCTGACCTGTTTTATGGGATATGCCGCGTTTACCGTGGCGTTCGCGCTGGGGGTCATGTATTTTGTCAAGAAAACAGCCGGGCCGGAGCCGGGCCTCTTTATCCGCCTGCTGCCTTCTGAATTTCAAATCGACGAGTTGATGTATTCCTGCGCGGCGCTGGGATTCATTTTTCTGACGCTGGGCATCGTGACCGGATCCGTCTGGGCGCATTACGCATGGGGCTCCTACTGGAGCTGGGATCCGAAGGAAACCTGGTCGCTCATTACCTGGCTGATCTACGCCGTGATGCTGCATACGCGTCTGGTGCGCGGCTGGCGCGGCCGGCGCATGGCCGTGATGGCGATGGTGGGCTTCGGCTGCATGCTCTTCACGTATCTGGGCGTGAATCTGTTGCCTTCGTTGCACAGCTACATGACCTGACTACACTCCCAAATCAAAGCGCTATCTTTGTTGGCTGTGTCGTCGGCGTCCTCGACGTATGTACACAATACGCCTCGTTGCCTCCTCCTAGCCGCCTCGATATCATCTTTGATTTGGGAGCGCGTTATTTTTTAAGCAATCCAGCAC
>JAQVQT010000072.1:6758-8964 GCA_028701435.1 Smithellaceae bacterium
TAATCATGGCCGGCGAAAATGCGCGTGTCGTCGGGCAGGGCCATCAGACGCTGAATGGAATTGAAAAATCCTTTAAGATCGCCGGTAAAACAGTTGCCGACCGTCGCGTTAAAAAGCGTGTCGCCGGTTACGAGGTTGTTGCCGGCGTGAAAACAAATCGAATCTTTGGAATGACCCGGCGTCCGGTAAACCACAACAGGCTCGCCGTCAACGAAAATTTCTTCGTTGTCGGCCAGTGTGGCGCAATCCAGAAATTCGGCTTTTGTCTTTTCAAGCAGGAAATCGTTGCCCGGCGTGTGATCGTAATGAAGATGCGTGTTGGTCACATACCGCAGCGTTAAACCGTGTTGTTTCAGAAACGCCAAAATTTCCTGCCAGGCGCCTCCGTCAATGGCCATGGCTTCGGTTTTGCCGTAAAGAAGGTACGCCAGATTGTCCCCGTATCGGAATTGTTCGATGTGCAGCATGCCGTTTTCCTTATTTCACGATTTTAAAAATTTCTCTGGCTTTCGGATCGGCGGCGCTCCGCAGCAGCTCGAACAAAACCATTTCCGTGGACGTGAGCTCTCCGCCGGCGCTTTTGACGGCCTGAATGCCGACCTTGCGGTTTTCGGGCGTTCGGGAAGAGACGGCGTCGGTGACCAGATGAACCGTATAGCCGTTCTGCATCAGGTCCAGCGCCGTCTGGTAAACACAGACGTGGCTTTCAATGCCGGTCAGGACAACATGGCGGCGGGTGAGGGATTCCAGCTCGTCGCGAAAAAGGGGATTGGCCCAGCAGCTGAACGTTTCCTTGGCAATGGGCGTGATGTTTCCCAGCTCCGACGCGAGCAGGGGAATCGTCGTTCCCAGTTTTTCCGGGGTTTGCTCCGTGACCAGGATGGGCAGGCCGAGCGCCTGAAATCCTCGGATCAACCGTATGGTGTTGGCAAAAAGCTCTTCCTTGTCGCACATGGACTGGGCCAGTTTGCCCTGAAAATCAATCAGAATTAATACGGCGGCAGTTCGGCTGAGCATGGTTCCTCCAGTTTATTGGGTTGGTGAGGCAGGATAGTGAATTTGCTTAATTCTTGTCAATCATTATTATTGCTGGTAAAAGGACAAAAAAGTTTGGAGACAAGAAAATGACATTGCCGGCGAATGAAAAGGTTCTTCTGCATGAATATCGCGAAGGCGGCTTTGCGGAAGTGTCTCTGCCGTTTTCAACGGAGTATGCCGTGACGCTGAACATCAACGGCCGTCCCTTCGTCACAATGGCCTGCTCCGGGAGTTATCTGAGGGAGCACATGGCCGGCTATCTGATCACCGAAGGGATCATCAGCGATCCGGATCAAATTGAGAAAATGGACATTGACGAAGCCCGTCTGAAGGTCAATGTCCTTTTGGCAAGGGACCGGATGATTGAGGAAAAGCTCGAACGCATCAAAACCATTACCGCGGCGGGGGGGCGAGCCAAAAGAAACCGGCCGTCCGGGCGTTTGATCCGTAAAAAGCTGCCGCAGGTGAGGGCAAACACGATCCTGCAATCCATGAGCGAATTTCTGTCTTATTCGCGGGAACATGAGGCCACGCACGGCGTCCACAGCGCCGCTCTCTATTCGCTGGAGGGCGAGAGGCTGGTATTCTTCGACGAAATCGGCCGTCATAACGCCATCGATAAGGTGATCGGCCACGCGGCCATTCAGGGCATCCGCCTGGAAGACAAGATGATTTGTTCGACGGGCCGCATCTCGAGCGAGATCGCCTTCAAAATCATCAACGCCCGCGCGCCGGTTCTGATTTCGCGCGCCTCGCCGACCACGCTGAGCGTCGAGCTCCTGCGCCGATTCAATATCCTGAGCGTCATCCGCGCCGCGAACGGCCGGTTCTTTGTCGTGAACGGGAAAGAAAGCATTCGGGTGTAGCGCATGCTCCGGCCGTCGTTTGTTTCTTCGGCCGGTTCTGCCTTCTACCGGATGCTGCGCAGTTCGCGGCGCAGAATTTTTCCCACCGCGCTCTTGGGCAGCGACTCCAGAAACTGAATGGCTTTGGGTCTTTTGTAGGAAGGCAGCTCCTTTTTGCAGAATTCCATGAGCTCCTCCTCGGTGACGGAACCGGGCGTCTTCAGGGCGACGAACGCCTTGACCGACTCGCCGTACACCGGGTCGGGAATGCCGATGACGCCCGCTTCCAGCACGTCGGGATGCCGGTACAGGATATTTTCAAT
>JAQVQT010000073.1:0-5192 GCA_028701435.1 Smithellaceae bacterium
TCAAGCCCGCCAAGATCAAAGAGGTCCTGAGTCAATACAATTAATTCATTACCGATCAAAAGATAACGGAGGACACGCCCATGGCGAAAATAACCATCGATGATTTGAAAAAAATTAAGGAGAAAGTGCACAAGGAAATGTCTTTGCGCGACGGCGACCGCCGCGTCAAAGTCACTGTTCATATGGGAACCTGCGGCATCGCTTCCGGTGCGAAGGAAGTGATGGACACGCTGCTGGAAGAAATCGACGCCGCCAAAGTGCAGGACGTGGTGGTCACCACGTCCGGCTGCATGGGCCTGTGCAGCCGCGAACCGCTCGTGACCGTCGAAGTGCTGAATGCCGAGCCGATCAAATACGAATACGTCAACCCCAACAAAATGAGGCAGATTTTCAAGCGCCATATTCTGGCGGGTGAAATACAAACGCCTTTTGTGCTGGCCAAAGGCTCTGAAGTTTTAAAATAAATAGTTCATCATGCACGCGGCCGCAATGCGAACCGCGGCCTGATGATTAAGGAGGATATTGGATTCATGAAAGTATTTCGTTCACACATACTGATTTGCGGCGGAACGGGCTGCCAGGCTTCCGGCAGTCTCGGCGTTAAAAATGCCCTTTTGGAAGAACTGGTCAAAAGAAAACTGGCGGAAGAGATCAAAGTGGTCGAAACCGGCTGCAACGGATTCTGCGCGCTGGGCCCCATCCTGGTGGTGTACCCGGAAGGCGTCATCTACATCAGCCTGAAGCCCGCCGACATCCCCGAACTGGTCGAAGAGCACCTGATCAAAGGCCGCATTGTCGATAAACTGCTTTACCGCGAACCCGGCACGGACAAAGCCATTCCCACGATGCAGGACATCCCCTTCTTCGCCCTCCAGGAGCTGCGGGTCCTGAGAAACCGCGGATTGATCGATCCCGAAAAAATCGAAGAATACATCGCCCGCGACGGCTATGCGGGCATGGCCAAGGCGCTCACGGAGATGACACCCGAAGAGATTGTTCAGGAAATGCTGGATTCGGGGCTGCGCGGCCGCGGAGGCGCGGGCTTCCCCACCGGCCTGAAATGGAAGTTTGCCGCCGGCTCCAAAGGCGACGTCAAATACGTTTTATGCAACGCCGATGAAGGCGACCCCGGCGCGTTCATGGACCGCAGCGTTCTGGAAGCGGATCCGCACGCCGTTCTGGAAGGCATGGTCATCGCCGCCAAAGCCATCGGCTCCCAGCATGGATACATTTACTGCCGCGCGGAATATCCGCTGGCCATTCATCGGCTAAACGTCGCCATTGCGCAGGCCAAAGAAGCCGGTCTTCTGGGCCGGGACATCCTCGGCACGGGCTTTGACTTCGACCTCGAAATTTATCAGGGCGCGGGCGCCTTTGTCTGCGGCGAAGAAACAGCCCTCATGACCTCCATTGAAGGCAAACGCGGCATGCCCCGACCCCGTCCCCCCTTCCCCGCCGTGGCAGGGTTGTGGCAGAAACCCAGCATTTTGAACAACGTGGAAACACTCGCCAACGTCGGACAGATCATCCTGCGCGGCGCCAAGTGGCACGCGTCGGTCGGCACCGAGAAGAGCAAGGGCACAAAAGTGTTCGCCCTCACCGGCGACGTCAACAACGTGGGTCTGGTGGAAGTCCCGATGGGCACCAAACTGGGCACCATCGTCTATGACATCGGCGGCGGCATTCCCAAAGGCAAGAAATTCAAGGCGGCGCAGCTGGGCGGCCCGTCCGGCGGCTGCATTCCGGTTCAGCACCTCAACGCCTCCGTCGATTACGAAAAAGTCGCCGAACTGGGCGCCATCATGGGGTCCGGCGGTCTGATCGTTATGAACGAAGACAAGTGCGCCGTGGACATGGCGCGGTTCTTCATGGACTTCTGCCAGGATGAATCCTGCGGCAAATGCACCCCCTGCCGCGAAGGCACCAAACGCATGCTGGAAATCCTGACCAACATTACACAGGGCAAAGGCAAACCCGGCGACATCGAACTGCTCGAGGAAATGGCCGGCGTCATTAAAAACGCGGCGCTGTGCGGCCTGGGACAGACGGCGCCCAATCCCGTGTTGAGCACCATCCGCTATTTCCGCAAAGAATATGAAGAGCATATTTTCCAGCATCGCTGCCCGGCCACCGTCTGCTCGGCCTTGTTCAAATCCCCCTGCCAGCACACCTGCCCGGTGGAAATGGACATTCCGTCCTACATTGCGCTGGTGCGCGAAGGCCGGTTTGAGGACGCCTACAAGATTCTGCTCCAGACCAACCCCTTCCCGTCGGTCTGCGGCCGCGTCTGCGACCACAAATGCCAGTCCAAGTGCCGCCGCGGCAACATGGATGAACCGCTGGCCATCAAATTCCTGAAACGCTTCATCACCGACAACGCGCCGCGTCCGAAAACCGATCCGGTGCCCGTCACCCGCAAGGAAAAGATCGCCGTCGTCGGCGCCGGGCCCGCCGGCCTGACCGCCGCCCGAGGCCTCGCGCTGCGCGGCTACAAGGTGACCGTTTTCGAAGAGCTCTCCTACGCGGGCGGCATGCTGCGCTGGGGCATTCCGGCCTACCGGCTGCCGCGCAACATCCTGCAGGGAGAAATCGACGACATCACCTCGCTGGGCGTAGAGATCCGTCTGAACACCCGCGTGGGAAAAGACATTTCCTTTGCGCAGATGGAAAAGGATTTTGACTACTGTTATCTCGCCACCGGCGCGCACAAGAGCCAGAAAATGCGCGTGGAAGGCGAAGATCTGTCCAATGTTTTCGGCGGTGTTGAATTCCTGCGCGACTTCAACAACAACGAAGACAAATGGCTCAAGGGCGAAAAAACGCTGGGCAAGAAAGTGGCCGTCATCGGCGGCGGAAACTCGGCCATCGACGCGGCCCGCGTGGCGCTCCGCCTCGGTTCGGAAGTCACCATCCTGTACCGCCGTCTGAGGGCCGACATGCCGGCGGCGGAAGAGGAAATCAAAGCGGCGGAAGAAGAAGGCATCAAGATTGAATACCTGATCGCTCCGCTGAAAATCGAGGGCGTCAAAGGCAAAGTGAGCTCCATCACCTGCCAACGGATGAAACTGGGCGATTTTGACAATAGCGGCCGCAAGAAACCCGTTCCGGTCGAAGGCTCCGAATTTACGCTGGCCGTTGACGCGATCGTGGCCGCCATCGGCCAGGTTCCGGACATGAGCTTCATCGACAAGAAGGCCGGCGTCGAAATCAACAAGTGGGATTGCTACACGGTCGGCAAGGGCTTCAAGTCCCGCACGACGAACCCCCGCTACTTCGCGGGCGGCGACGCGGAAACCGGGCCCGACACCGTCATCGGAGCCATCGCGGCGGGGCATCAGGCCGCCGACGACATCGACGCGGCGATTCGCCAGGCCAACCATGAACCGGCCTACGAAAAGCCGGCGCTCGAAAAGATCGACATTCCGCTGGTGATCGACGACGAATCGGTGGAAGCGCCGCAGATGCCGATGCCCGAAATGCACCATGCGACGCGCAAGATGAGCTTCGCGGAAGTGGAGCTGGGCTTCAGTAAGGAAGACGCCATGAAGGAAGCCTGCCGCTGCCTGCGCTGCGACGCATCGGTTTAAGATTCTTCCATCAGTACTTCCACAAAATAAAGGGCGATTCCCGGTCTTTCGGGAATCGCCCTTTTTCTTTGCCTGATCATGATGGAGCGCCGATGGATCAGAGCGAGCCCATGGCGATGAGCTCCTTGATATTCAGGTGCCCGGACTCGTTCACGGACAAACCCTCGCGAATCAGCTCCAGCACTTGCGGTTTTTCCTCCGGAAACTTGTAGCCTTCGTAGGACTGGGAGAAAAGCAGGCCCCCCTGCCGGTTGGTCCAGGCGTTCATGTTGTGGTCAAAGCACACGCGCGACGTGACGTTCAGGTTTTCGATCATCACCTGCAATTCTTCCAGCCGTTCGTGGGGCGATGAAATATGCAGCCTTCCTCGTTCGTATTCCTCAAAAAGTTCCGTGCCCTTACGGGGCACCAGCGGACGCGACCGGATGTAGTGCGGATTGATGGCGTTCAACACGCGCGCCGTATTCTCCGCGTGCCGGCGCCAGTGCTCCCTGCCGCCCAGATCGGGCATCCAGTACTCGGAAAGCTGAAAACCGGCGGCCATCGCCTTTTTGCCGCCTTCGATCTGCTCCTCGCTGGTGACGCCTTTGCGGATGATTTTCAAAATCTCATCATCGCCCGTTTCCAGACCGACATGAATGCGGTCCAGACCCGCTTTCCGAATCGCGACCAGTTCGTCCAGCTTCCTTTGCGCCAGCGTTTTTGACCGGGTATAGGACGTCACCCGGGTGAGGCTGACGAGCGTTTTTCGCAAATGCTGCAGCACCTCGACAAATTCGCCGGGTCTCATGATCATGCTGTTGGCGTCCTGAAGAAAGGCTGTTTTACCGCCGTAATACAGCCAGTTGAAGACGGATGAAAAGCAGTAGTTTTCCCGCAGATAGGGATCGACGCTCAGAATCGCCTGCAGGACCTCGCGGTTGAGGCGGCCTTCGTTCCCCGTCTTGATGGAAATTTCCCGGATTTCGTCCGCGATGGCTTTGACGGTGTCGATGTCCGCCTTGATGTCCGCAACCGACCGGTAGCCGAAGGGTTGTCCCTTGTACATTTCGCAAAACGTGCATTTGTTCCAGGGGCAGTTTTCCGTAACCCGAAGCAAAAGCGAAGCGCTGCCGCCCTCGCTCGGCGGCCGGTACACCCCTATGGCAAAGTTCATTTTCCCTATGTTTTCGACCTGTTTCCGATAAGATTCGGTTTTCGCGCTCGATGCCATGCTTTTCCCCTTTTGAATGTTCTAAACGCTAATATAATACTTCCGTGCGTTTTGACAACCGCCTTTCTCCTTTCTGTCGGGAAAAGATTGAAAAGAAGGGTATTGCGCCCCCTCTTTCGTCTGCAAGAACGGTTGAGCGGAGCGTCTTTGAATCGATGAAAAAAATTGAATATGCCCCTTGTCAGGCTTGTGTTGTTTATGCTATGAACGCAAGTCATTTTTTGTTTTTTTGTTGCGATCAAATATCCGACGGTACAGGTCTTTTCAATGCGTCACTAAAAATATTTCAGGCCTTAGTAAAGGAAAGGGAGGATGTGTTGTATGGCAAATGAGAATCTGGAAACAAAACGATGGGGGATCGCCGCAGCCGCAGTAGTTATTCAGCTCTGCCT
>JAQVQT010000073.1:5292-8922 GCA_028701435.1 Smithellaceae bacterium
TGGGCCATGCTGTGCCTCAACGTTTCCGCCGGTCTGGGCCTGATTTCCCAGCATTCTCCGCTGGCCCAGGACATTTACAGAAAGACCATGGGGCTTCTCGGCGATCTGACGCCTGAACAGGTCGCAATGGTGGCCGCCGCGGGCGGCACGGTCGTGGCGGTTGCGGCAATCTTCAACGGCCTGGGAAGACTGTTCTGGGCAAAGATTTCCGACAACATCGGACGCAAAATGGTCTTCATGATCATGTTCGCGTCGCAGGCCGTTATTTATCTCCTGGTGGCCATGGGATACATCTCCAATTACTACCTGTTCATCGTGGTGTCCTGCTATCTGCTGGCCTGCTACGGCGGCGGATTCGCCACCATGCCCGCCTTTGCGGCGGACGCCTTTGGCCCCGCCTACATCGGCAAGGTTTACGGATTCATGCTGACCGCCTGGAGCGTGGCCGGCATTATCGGCCCCTTTGTGTTCGAAGCCTTCAAGCCACAGGCCCTGTATATTGCGGCCATCCTGCTCGTTGTCGGTTTCTTCATCGCCATGATTTACAAACCGCCAAAGGGTAAAAAAGCGTAACCTCAAGTTTTTTCAAATAAAAACCCCCGTAGGAATCAACCCTGCGGGGGTTTTTTTATGGCTGCCTGCATTTACCGACCGGCGGTCAAGATTTTCTTGACATCAAAGACCCTGTTCCCTATACTCCGCGTGGCCATAAAGACTTTTGCTCTCAAAAGTCTAAATCATATTCTACGGAGGTATCACCATGGCAAGATGGAAGTACAAAACAAGCATCATCGATCTGGACCGACTCATCCCGCCCGAGGCCATTTCCTGCGACGATACGGGAACCTGCGTCATTGACGGCATCCCGGGCAGCCAGGACCACTTCAAGGGAATTCTCGACAAGGAAGGCGAGAGCGAGTGGGAACTGATTCAGTGCCAGCCCCACGGAGAAAAGCTGCTGTGCATCTGGAAGAAAAAAGTCGCGGAAGCTTTTGCCAGTTAAAGAGCAGCTCTCCGCATCTTTTTCGCATCCACGCCGACTTCAGATTCAAACCGACCTTTCAGGCCTGGTCCCCGCGCGTTGGTGCGCTTATTTCAGCGAAACATCATTATGCGAAGCGGCCGTGTAGGGGACGGTCTCTTTGCATGAGAAATTACGAATATAGGAGGTAATGTTTTATGGCTTTCAATCCCCCCGCAAAAATGGTCGCTCTCGTCGGTAACGCGGGAGTCGGCAAGGCTAAACTTTCCATCTTTAATCTGCTGCTTCGAGGATTCATGGCGGGCGCCTACATCGCCATCGGAGCGGCGCTGTGCACCGTCTGCTCAACCGGAGCGGCGCCGATTCTCGGAGCGGGCATGGCCAAATTAATCGGCGGCGCGGTCTTCCCCGTCGGCCTGATTGCCATCGTCCTCACCGGCATGGAGCTCTTTACCGGCGACTGCATGATCGTCCCCGTGGCCGCCATGATGAAGAAGGTCACCTGGGGCGCCGTCATGAGAAACTGGGTATGGGTTTACATCGGAAACTTTGTCGGCTCGCTGGCCTACGCCTACGTCATGGTGATCGGACCCTTTGTCACGGGACAGCCGGACGGCACCATGGCCGTGAACGCATTCGGGGACAACGCGGTCGGAATCGCCGTGGCGAAAATCCTTGAATACAAGGCCGTCGGCGGCGCGGGCCTATGGTCCTGCTTCATCAAGGCCATCGGCTGTAACTTCCTGGTCAACATCGCCATTCTGCTGGCTATTACGGCGGACGACATCATCGGAAAATTTTTCGGCATCTGGTTCCCGATCATGGCCTTCGTCGCAACCGGCTTCGAGCACTGCGTGGCCAACATGTATTTTCTTCCGGCGGGAAAATTCCTAACCGATTGGTATCCCGCCGTCATCGCGAAGAAGGGCGGGCTGCTTCTGGCCAATGGAGGGCTTTCGTGGGGCGATATCTGGTTCTGGAATCTGATCCCCGCCACCATCGGAAACATCTTCGGCGGATTTCTTTTCATCGGGGTTACCTACTTCCTCATGTTCAGAAATGATCTGCCCAAGGACTAGGGGAAATCCATGTCCGTATTTGCCTGGATCGTCTTTGTTATTTGCGCGGGAGCTGTGGCGCTGAATTACGCCGCAACGGGAAACGCGAGCTTTTTGTGGTATGCCATCCCCGGCCTGATTCTGCTTTTGGTCATCCCGATGACCCTGGCCTGGATGAGCCGCAGAAGTTTCACGCAGGCCCACCAACAGTCTGAACATCAGGCGCGCTCCTGCAAGATTGGGAAAATTGTCCCGGCAATGATCGGCAATGTAGTGCGAATATCGGGTGAGGTTCAAAAAATCAGCTTCAAATGGCTCAACCGGCCTCACTTTCATATCAAAGACGCGACCGGATGGATTCGGGTCATCATGTTCACCGCGCCCGCCAACAAAGTTTCGGCGGGCGACAAGGTGGAGGCCATCGGCATTGTGATGAAATATCCGTTGTCGAAAGAACGGATCGCCCTATCAGCCGTCAGCGTCAAACGGATCGAAAATTAAGGAGACGATTATGGACTCAAGAGAAGGAAGATGCATCTTCGGGTTTCTTTTGCTTGGATTGGCCCCTGTTCTGGCCACGGCAGGCGGCGCGGGCGCGGGAATGATTCTATTTGCCGCGGGTTTGCTGGTCGCGATCACGGCCGTCGGTTAGAAAATCATTGACGGAAGAAAGTAACGGCGAAATCCGCCGTTACTTTCCCCTGACGCATTGTAAACATTCAAGGAGTATTTTATGTCTGACAATCTTGCTAATCCGGCCCCGCTTGGTTTGATGGGGTTTGGAATGACCACGGTTCTTTTAAACATCCATAACGCGGGCTTGTTTGAGATGAGCGCCGTGATTCTGGCCATGGGTATTTTCTATGGAGGAATCGCGCAGATTATCGCGGGTTGCATGGAATTTAAAAAAGGCAATACGTTCGGCACCACCGCGTTTACGTCCTACGGCCTCTTCTGGCTGACCCTGGTGTTCATTATTTATTTCAACGGAAAGTTCGGCATACCCGCCAATACGATGGGATTTTTGGCGTGTTATCTCTTTATGTGGGGTTTGTTCACATTTTTCATGTGGATCGGCACCTGGAAGGCCAATCGAGGCCTTCAGGTTGTCTTTCTGTCACTGACGATTCTGTTTTGGATGCTCGCGGCGCGCGACGCGTTCGGCTGGACCGGAACATGGGCGGTTTTGACCGGCTACGAAGGCATCTTTTGCGGATTTTCAGCCATCTACTGCGCGATGGCGCAGGTGATCAACGAAAATTTCAAAAGAGTGGTCTTACCGCTGGGACAGAAATAGATTGAATTCCTTTGCGGTCGGAATAAAATTCTGATCCATCAATCTTGAAGTAAAAAAAGGCTCTTCCGTGATCAAAACGGGGGAGCCTTTTTCATTCGATCGGGATCTATGAAGCGTATCTGAACCAGGCGATGCCCATTACAACCGCCCCCGCAATAAACCGATACACCACAAACGGCAGAAAGGTTCTGGTCTGGACGTAGTGAAGCAGAAAGCCGATGGCGGCAAGGCCGGAAATGCATGCCACCACCATGCCGGCCAGGAACCCCGTGTCTATAATGGACGGATTGGCG
>JAQVQT010000074.1 GCA_028701435.1 Smithellaceae bacterium
CCCGCTTTGCTGCGGACAATCACCTGGTTCCAGTCCTGCATTTCCCCGGGGTCCCCGCCATAGCGGGCGGCGCCGACGGACAGGTCGGCAAACTCCGCCGTGGAATCGACGCAGTAGCGGCAGGCCTCGCGCACGCAGGCATCCACCTCGGCCATCGGCACATTTACCGTACCCCCGGCCGTGTGGAGTTCAAGAACATTTTTTCCTGCAGGAATATCCATGCCGGTCAGATTCGTCTCGGCCAGATGATATCGATCCAGCAAATTCTGAAAACGATCGAGGGCGAGCGTCCAGCCGCAAAACAAACCGATCACCAACGATAGCGTTTTGCCCTTGAGGTATCCATCAATCTTTGCCGTCCTGATTTTGGCCAGCGCAAGCGCCTGACAGGGCGTGGCCACGACACCGAGTCTGCGACCATCGCCTTCCGGCATCCGGTGAAATGCGGCGACGGTCGGCGCCGCCCAAAAGCGGCTTTGGGCATAATCCACAAGCGCTTCCGCGCGGTCGATCAGACGTCCTTCGGGCTCCCGTTCACTCAGACGGCCGGAAACGATCGCCCTGTCGATCCACCCCTCGGACATCGCCAGCCCCAAGAGCGCCGTCACGACGCCGCCATGCTGCGCGCGGGCCCGCAGTTCCGCGTCCTTTGCGCGCGCGATGCAAAACTCCTTTACCGGACCCATCTCGTCGGTTGCGTCTGAAGTGTCAAAAAGACTTTCCCGAAGAAGCGGCAGATCGAAAGGGGTTCGGGGGCAAAAGGCGCGGCATTTGCCGTCGGGCAGGTCACAGTCGAAAAGCTGAACGGTTCGGTCTTTGTAAATCACCTGATAAGGGCACAGCCCCACGCACGCACCGCAGCCGGTGCAAAGGCTTTTTTCCAGAACGTCTTTTTTCAGCCGGGACTGGCTGCTTTGTTTTTTTCTCATCAATGAACGCCCTTGGCCGCGCTTCCGTCCACCAGCAGATTCACACCGTTGATGTAGGCGGCCTGCTCCGATGCGAGAAACGCCACGGCGTTTCCAATCTCTTCCGGTCTGCCCAGTCTTCCGGCGGGAATGGCGGCGGCCGTTTCGGCAAAATACTGCTCCATGGAGATCCGCCGGGCCCCGGCGCGCACACGGGCCAGCTCCTCCTGCCTTTGGGTTCGAATATGACCGGGACACACCGTGTTGACGGTAATGTTGAATTTCGCGTACTGGTTGGCCAGCACTTTGGCAAGGCCGCCGATGCCGGGGCGTATCGCGGCGGAGAGCAGCAGTTCATTGATGGGCTGTTTGGCGACGATCGAGTTGATCGTGATGATCCGGCCCCATTGCTGGCGCACCATCATGGGAAGAACGGCGCGGGTCAGACGCACCATGCTCATCAGCGTCAGTTCGTGCCCCGTAAGCCAGTCTTTGTCGGTCAACGCAAGCAGGTCGCCTGCCGGAGGACCGCCGGCGTTTACGACCAGCACATGAACCGTCCCAAAACGCTTTTTGGCCTGCGACACCAGATCCTGAATGTCCTTCGGTTTTGTGACATCGGCCCGAACGGGAACGACGACCGAGCCGCTTTCTTCCTGCAGCTCCCGGGCCGCTTGCGTGATTTCTTTTTTGCGCCTGGAGCAGATGACGACCGTCGCTCCTTCAAGCGCCAGTTGACGCGCCGCCGCTCTGCCCAGCCCCTGGCTTGCCGCGGCGACGACGGCTATTTTGTTTTTCAATCCAAAATTCATAAAAACTCCGGTTCTTTCCGGTGCTGCCTTTACCGCAAAAGGGGGCTACACGATGACGCGGGAGACCGTCTCGCTCAGTCCTCTGGCCGCGGTATTCAGTTGCTCCGTAACGGCTTTAAACTGAGACAGGGAGCCGGTCAACTGCGCCGCACCGGCATTCAGTTCGGCCATGGCTTCGCTGATCTGCCGGGAGCCGAGGGACTGGAAGCGCATGCCTTCGTTGACCTTGTCGAATTCCGGGCTGAGATTGGCCACCCGGGCAATGACCTGTGTGAGCTGCATCGTGGCATCTTCGGCGGAGCCGACGCCGCGGGCAACCTCTTCGCGAAAATGTTCCATCTCCCGAACGCCATCCACGACCGATACCTGCATTTCCGTGATGATGTCGGAAATATCCAGCGTCGAAATGGCGGTTTCATTGGCCAGCCGTCCGATTTCCCGCGCGACCACGGAAAAGCCCCTTCCGTATTCTCCCGCTTTTTCCGCTTCGATGGCGGCGTTGAGCGACAGGAGATTCGTCTGATCCGAAATTTTGGTAATCGTCGCGATGATGCTGTCGATGCTGGCCGCCTTCTGGCGCATCAACGCGAGTTTTTCTGAAATGCTGTCCGTTCCCGCCGAGAGGCTTTGCATGGCGCCCTGCAAACCGGAAAGGCTTGCCTGCCCGGCGTTGGCCAGCCGGGATGCCTCACCGGCGGAATTTTTGACATTCTCCATGGTGCCGGCCAGCTCCTGAGACGTCGCCGAAATCTGTTTGGAAGAAACCCCCACCTGCGCCACGTTTCCTTCGAGACTCTTCATCGCCTCTTCCTGCCGGCTCGAGGCCGAAACGATGGAGGCCGTGGTCGCGTTGAGGGTATCGACCGCCTCCCGGATTCGGATCGTCTGCTCCCGAATGCTCTTGGTCATGTTGTTGATGGAGAGGCTGAGCAGGCCCACCTCATTGCGGCTGCTGCCGGGATCGATCCGGACGCGCAGATCGCCTCTGGCGACGCTGTCCGCCGCTCCGGTCAGTTTTTCCATCGGTTTGCCGACCAGGTTTCGGGTCAGGAAATAGACGAGCAGCGCAACCGCGACGGCCACTAAAAGCATGCTGATGAACAATTTTAACAGGAAGGCAAAAATGTCGGAGAGCACTTCATCGTAGTTCCGGCAAAAAACGATATACCAGCTGTCCTCCATATGAAACTGTGCCGTGGTCAGCTTTTCCACATAGTAGGCCTTGTTGGTCCCCGCAAACTTAGACAGAAAGTAGGACTCTCCGGCGGCGATTTTGTCCATCACCGGCTGAATCAGCTCCCGGCCCTTCGGGTTGAGGATCAGCGATTTTTGCGGATGGGAAATGATCATGCCGTCGTGATCGATCATCGAGAGGTAGCCGGTCGTGCCGATCACGGATTTTTCAAGGAAAAACTCCGTGAAATAATCCATTCTCGGTGCGACAATGGTCGCTCCGATCACCTCGCCGTTATGCTCGATGGGAGCGGCGACGACAAATATGGGATTCCCCCGAAGAATACTGGGATACACTTCACTGATGAAGTAGGGCTTTCCCGCGAAGACATTCTTGATATAACTGAATTCGGGCCCGCACTTCCCGATCGTTTTGCCGCCCACCGTATCGATGAAGAAATTTCCATTGCCGATGATTCGATTTTCCCCCTGAACGTCCACGGCGATTGTCCGGTCCGGGGCAAGCTTTGCGGCAAGGGGAATATTTTCATAATAGGGGTAGCGCGCGTGCATCTCGGAAAGGAATTTCTGCGCGTCCGCTCTCTTCTGCGGGTCTGCCGGTGAAAGCGTGACGGCCATAATCCTCGGATCGCGAGCAATGGTCTGCGCCGTGCGAATCTGCTCCTCCAGCCATCGCATGAGCGCCTGATTTGTTTTTTTGGTAACGACCTCGGCGAGCTCGTAATTGGTTTTCAGGGCTTCCGGCTTGCCCAGGGTGTACGCGACAAACCCGAAGGCAAGAAAAAGCAGTAAGATGGCCGGGATCAACAACAGAAGATACTGCGTGGAAATTTTCCGCGAATTGTATTTCCTGATCAATGGGTTCAGCATCCGCATCTCATTTCATCCCTGGGCTGTTTTCCGGCGCTTGACGGATCATCTGGATACCCTATTACCGATAATTTATCAACCTCTTCCACGTACAGGACGTCAATCTTTCCGAATACGTTTTCCCGCCCGGCACCGATGATTTCGCTTGAAAGGATGAAGCAGGCCATGTAAGCATACGAACCGGCTTACGGATTTGGGGCATGCTTGGGTAGGGAACGGTCGCGACCGTTCCCTACAACTGTACGGGCTCACCTTGACAAACGACGCTGCCATCCCGAGCCTGTCGAGGGACGACATGGCTCACCACTAGATCATGCCGCATGCTACCGTACGGAACGGTCGCGACCGTTCCCTACATTTCGTGACTTATGACCCGTAGGGAACGGCCTGTGACCATCAGATCATCGCGACCGTTCCATACAACTGTACGGGCTCACCTTGACAAACGACGCTGCCATCCAGAGCCTGTCGAGGGACGACGGAGATGAGAATATGGCCGGTTTTACAAAGCAGTACCGGGAAAAATTGACAACGTTTGACCTCGCGGCGAAAGCCGTCAAAGACGGGGATACACTGGTCCACGGCGTCACCATTGCCGAGCCGCCCGGCCTGCTGGCGGCCATCGCCGACCGGGCCCGCCTGGGCGATCTGAACCATCTCAAGGTTTACACGTTTAACGCCCAGAAGCATTTTGCCGAAACGCTGGGAAGTCCGGATATCGCCGACGTGGTCGACTCCTACAGCTGGTTTGTGAGCGAAGGCTCCCGCAACATGGTGCAGGTCGGGTTGACGCAGTTCATCCCCGCCTACCTTCATCAGGTTCCGAAAATCGTCATGGAAACGATGGACGTCGATGTTGCCGTCGCCACGGTCGCCCCGATGAATGAAGACGGCTACTTCAGTTTCGGCCCCTGCAACGGCTACCTGTCCGTCATGGCCACGCTGTGCAAAACCCTGATCGTCGAGGTCAACGAAAACATGCCTTTCGTTTACGGTGACGCCCTGATTCACATCTCCGACATCGAAATGATTGTTGAAAATACCGTGCCCCTGCTGGAATTGACGCCCCTGCAGCCGAATCCACTGGATCCGGTGATCGGAAAAATCGTCGCCGACTACATTCCGGACCGGGCGGTGATTCAACTGGGCATCGGCACTCTTCCCAACGCGATCGCTCCGTATCTTTCCGGGCACAAAGACCTGGGCATCCACACGGAACTTCTGTGCCCCGGCATGGTGGATCTGATTCAAAAAGGCGTGATTACCGGAGCGCACAAGAACGTGCATACCGGCAAACATATTTTTTCGCTGGCCTACGGCGGCAAAGAAACCTTTCAATATATGAACGGGGACAAAAGCTTTGAAAATTATCCCAGCTCCTACGTCATGAACCCCGGCGTCATTGCCCAAAACCACCGCATGACGGCCGTAAATGCCATCCTTCAGATCGATCTGCTGGGACAGTGCAACGCGGAATTTCTGGAAGGACGTCAGTACAGCGGCACCGGAGGGCAGCTCGATTTTGTCCGGGGGGCCTACGATTCACCCGACGGCAAAGCCATTCTGGTTTTGTATTCCACGGCAAAAAATGAAGAAGTATCGCGCATTGTCAGCCGGTTTCCGGCTGGAACCATGGTCACGACGCCCCGAAATGACGCGCATTATATCGCGACGGAATACGGCATCGTCAACCTGAAGGGCAAGTCCACGAGGGCAAGGGCGCTCGCGCTGATCAGCATCGCCCATCCCAAATTCCGGGACGAACTCATGCGGGAAGCCGAAAACATGTCTCTCATGTAAAAGAATTCCTCCCGGCGAAAAGAAAGATCATGCGGAAACCTCCTCCTGTTACGGACATGACAAAATCCATCACTTCGCTTCCGGCGCTGGTCACCGGCGCCTGCTCCCTGGTTTCCGGCGCGACAGGTTTTCTGGGTTGCCGGCTGGCGGAGACGCTGGCCGGTCAAGGACTTCGCGTGCGCGCGCTGGCGCGAACCACAAGCGATTTGAAGCGGCTTTCCGGGGCGGGCATCGGAGTTGTCCTCGGCGACGTGGGCGATCGGCTGTCGCTCGAACGGGCGGTGGAGGGGCAGGAGGTCGTCTTTCACACCGCAGGCCTGGTCACGGACTGGGGAAACGCCGACGAGTTTATGAGGGTCAACCGCGACGGCACGGCCAACGTCATCGACGCCTGCCGGCGCATGGGCGTAAAGCATCTGATTCACATCAGTTCTCTGACCGTGCTGGGACTGCCGCGAGACGGCCGTCGGATCGATGAAGAATCGCCGTATGTCGCCGCGCCGTCCGACCCTTACACGCAAAGCAAGATTGCCGCCGAGCAACTGGCGCAAGCCGCGCAGGGTCAGCATGGCCTTCGCGTCACCATCCTTCGGCCGGGCGCGATCTGGGGCGCGGGCGACACCCTCTTTGTGCCGCGACTGGTCGCGTTGATGAGGCGCGGACGGATGCCCTGTGTGGGCCGCGGAGAAAACCTGATCGGCTTGTCTCATGTTGACAATCTGGTGCAAGGCTGTATGCTGGCCATGGAAAGGCCGGAGCGCGCCGGGCAGATTTATCACATCACCGACGGAGAACCGGTCACGCTGCGCCAGGCGCTGAACGCAATTGCCGACGCGCACCAGGCGGCGCGGCCCCGATTCAGCCTGCCCGCGGGAATGCTGCTTTTTGCCGCGGCATGGGCCGAACAGGCCGCACGATGGCACATCGGCCCCGAGCCGCCCGTGATGACGCGATACAGCGTAAGGATGCTGGCGAGTCACTGTCGCTATGATATCGGCAAGGCGAGGCGCGAGCTTGGCTATGAGCCCCTGGTCAATTTTTCCCGGGGCGTTGCCGCCCTGAAGGAGCATCGGTAATGTCCGACAAGATCAAAATCGAGAGTCTGGGAATTTACCTTCCCGAAAACACGCTCAGCATGGAGGAATTGCTCCGCTCATGCAGAAGGCGGCCGCGCTGGGATCTGGAACGCATCACCGGCATCCGCGAGCGCCGGGTGGCCGTCGGCGAATATGCGATCGACCTGGCGGTCAAAGCCGCGCAGCGCGCGCTGGCCATGTCAAGATACACGGCCGCCGATCTCGACGTCATCCTCTGCACCAGCATCTCCAAGCATCATGCCCCGGCGGAATTCACCTTTGAGCCGGCAACCGCGGCGCTGGTGCGCCGCGCGATCGGCGCTCACGGCGCCCTGGTCTTTGATGTCGTCAACGCCTGCGCCGGAATGCTCAACGGCATCTGGGTGATGCAGGGATTGATCCGGGCCGGCGCGGTCCGATGCGGCATGGTGGTCAGCGGCGAGCAGAACATGCCGCTGGCCGAAACGGCGGCCCGCCAGATCCGCCACAGCTTTGACGGACAAATCGCCTCGCTCACGCTGGGCGACTGCGGCGCCGCGGTGATCATCGACCGCTCGGACGATGAACGCTACGGATTTCACTGGCTCGATTTGGTCACCGGGGCCAAACACGACCACTACTGCTACTCAAAGCCGTCGCCGCGCGGTCCGGGCGGCATGCTGATTACCAAGGCGCGCGCTTTCCAGAAGAAGGGAGCCGAGCATTTCCCCTTCTACCTCAAGCAGGCGCTCGACGCGACTGGGTGGACGTTTGACGATGTGCAACATGCGATTCCTCACCAGGTTTCCGTTCGCGCTATCGGGCAGGGCATTAAGGCGGTAAAACGCTTCCTGGGCTGCGACGTGCCCGATGTTTTCCCGTGCATCGCCGAAAAATACGCCAACACGACCACGACCAGTCATTTTCTGGTGCTGCACGACTACATGCTGCAAAACAAAATGCAGGCCGGCGACAACATTCTGCTGATCAGCGGCGCCTCGGGCATCGTCATCACCCACGCCACCCTTACGCTCGACGATCTGCCCGCGCGCTACCGCGCCCGTTTTGGCGAGGAGGCGTCGTCGGCCAACGATTCCACACATCCTGCGATTGAGGTCCTTCGATCCAAACCGCGGGAATCCGTCCACCATCGCCGGACCCGAATCGAGAGCCTGGGCGTAAGCCCGCCCGGCCGGGGCTGGAGATCCCGAAGCTCTCTTCAGCACGCTCTGACGGCCGGCCGAGCCTGCCTTGCCGCTTCTCATTATAACCGCGCCGACGTGCGGGTATTGATCAACTGCGGCGTTTACCGCGACGGCCATGTCTGCGAGCCGGCCATTGCCTCCTATATCGCACACGGTCTGGGCCTCAACATCGAGTTTCAAGGCCGGCGCACCACGGCCTTTGATCTTCAAAACGGCGGATCCGGCATGCTCAACGCCATTCAGGTTCTCGACGCCATGCTGAAGAGCGGAGAGGCGCAGGCCGGCATGGTCATCGCAAGCGAGATCAACAGCGACCGGCATCCCGATCCCTCCTATCCCTACCCGCCGAGCGGGGCGGCCCTGCTCTTGGACTGCGCGCCCCGTGACGGCGTCGGTTTCGGCTCCTTTGCTTTTGACACCGACGATCAGGAGATCGACCGTTGCCGCGGGACCGTCAGCCTCGGCCGGAAACGCGGCCGGCTTTTGCTGCATCGTGAACCCGGGCTGGAGGATCTTTATCTGGCCGGATTGAGCCGCGCGGTCGCCGCCGTGCTGGCCCGCGACGGCCTGCGTCCCGATCAAATAGATCTGGTCGCTCCTCCGCAAATATCCCAGCGTTTTCTCTGTGCACTGCCGGGCGCCATCGGAATCGGCGGCGAACGCATAATTGATCTGACCCATCGACTGCCGGACACACTGACCACGTCGATGCCGCTCGCGCTGCAGAGCGAGTGGGGCGGACCGCGCACGACAGCCGGAAAGAAAGGCCTGCTTTTGGCCTGCGGTTCCGGAATTACGACCGGCGCGGCTATTTATTATTTTTAGGCGCGATTTCCGGCCTGCTAAACATCAACAAACGATTTTTAAGGATGATGCCATGACCCAGGAAGAACGGCTCAAAGAAATGGATCGAATGCGCAAATCCATGAAGCGCCTTCAGGAATCCGAAGCGAAATACCGAAAAGCGGCGGAGCAGTTCCGAAAACGCGAGCAGGAATACCGCGAAATGGTCGAACTGGCCAACAGCATCATTCTTCGCATGGACACGTC
>JAQVQT010000075.1 GCA_028701435.1 Smithellaceae bacterium
GTTGAATTTTTTCCGACAGGGAGGCAATTCCCGGATTGTTGGCTTTCATGAAGGAAAATAAACGCGGGTTTTGCGGGGATCGTGAAATGGCTTCGGCTATCGCGTGTTCGCGCGCGCCGTTTCCGACGAGTAATATACTGGGCATGTGAAAATCTCCTGAAGAGTTGTTTTTTCGTGGCGAAGTATAAGAAGGATGCTTTTCGATGTCAACGGAATAATCCGAAAGGCCGAAGGACCCATCCGCATAGGGAACCCTGTCCGGAAAGTGCTGTATCTTTTTGCCGTAATCTGTTAAACAGAAATCATGAATCATTGCGGTGAGGTGATTTAATTTATTTTGAGTTCCGATATCATTATTCTGCTCATTCTTTTTTTATTTTCCGGCTTTTTTTCGTCTTCGGAGGCGGCCCTCCTGTCGCTTTCAGACCTTCATCTGCACAAGATGAAATCGGACAACTATCCTTTTCTCAATTCCGTGGTGAAGCTGCTGGAGCATCCCCGGCGGCTGCTCATCACCATCGTGACCAGCAATGAAGCCGTCAATATCAGTATTTCCATTCTGGCTGCGTCTCTGTTTATCTCGCTGTTCGGCGTAAACGGACAGTGGATTTCCATCGTCGTCACGTCGATGGTTCTTTTTCTGGCCGGCGAGGCCATTCCCAAAACCTTTGGCGTAACCTATCCCATGCAGATTTCATCGGCGGTGGCGCCGCTGCTGCTTTTGATTTCCCGCCTGGAATTTCCGATCGTCGCGGCGCTGGAAAAAACGCCGGATCTGATTTTGAAGCGGCTGGACCAGCGCAGGACCGGCGGGGCGGACGTCCTGACGGAGGACGAGTTCAAACATCTGATTGACGCGGGCAGCCGGGAAGGCGTGGTGGACGAGTCCCAGAAAGAGCTCATCAAAACGATTTTTGAATCGGGGGACCGGCCGGTGACGGACATTATGATTCCCCGTGTGGAAATGTTTTGCCTCGCGTTGGATCTGCCGGTTTCGGACATCATCCGGGAAGTGGTGAAGAGCCGCTGCGAACGGGTGCCCGTGTACCGGGACGACCGGGATGACATCGTCGGCATTCTCTTTGCCCGCGACCTGCTCAACAGCGCCCTGCCTTCCGGATCGGCCGCCTCGATTGAGAAAAGTCTGGCCCGGCCCTATTTTGTCCCCGAAAGCAAGACGATCAACGGGCTGCTTTCCGATTTTCAGGAAAAATCCATCCAGATCGCCATCGTTGTGGACGAATACGGCGGTGTGTCCGGTCTGGTGACGCTGGAGGATATTCTTGAGCATCTGTTTGAGGAGGCCTACGGAGATGACGACACGGCCAACTGCGAATGCGACATGCCGGACGCCGGCACCCTGGTAGTCCCCGGCCGAATGTCAATCGAACAGGTCAACGATCTCCTGCAGTCTTCCCTGCCGCAGGAGGAATTCGACACCATCGGGGGTTTTGTCCTGCATTTATTCGGGAAAATGCCGGAACGGGGAGACCTGATTCATTTCGAGCGTTATACCTTCCGTGTGGAAAGCGTGGGCAGAACGCGCATCCTGAAAATCCGGATTGAAAAGGAAACGCCGGCGCGGACGGAGGAGGACCAATGAGCCTCTATCTGATCATGGCCGTCATCGTGCTTTGCCTGATTCTGGAAGCCCTGTATTCCGGAGGGGAAGTCGCGCTGTTTTCTTCGGACATCAACAAAATCAAATATTATGCGCGCCGGGGATCGTCCGCCGCCCGCCAGGCGGTCAAATTAAAGGAGCATCCAGAATGGTTTATCTCCACGGCGCTCATCGGCACCAATCTGGCGATCATTGTCGCATCGACGCTGGCCACCGGGCTTCTGATTCAATATTTCGGCGCGAAACTAGGCGAGCAGATCGCCTTCCTGATCATGCTGCCCACGTTGTTCATCATTATCATTATCCGCAGCATCTTCCAGCATTATGCGGAGTTCATGGCCATCCGGGTGGCCCATTTCATCCGTCTTTCCTCCTACGTGTTTTATCCGCTGGCCTACTTCGTCGCGGCGATCTCCCGGGGCGCGGTGAATCTTTCTTCCGATCCGAAAATCCGTCAGCACTCCTATATTACCAAGGAAGGATTAAAATATATTCTGGGGGAAAAGACGGAAGGCGGAGACATTCTGACGACGGAAAAGGAAATGGTCAGCCGCGTTTTCGATTTTTCCGAACTCACGGCGGAAAAGATTATGGTTCCCGTTTCCGCACTGACGGCCCTGCCGCAGCAGATGAAGCTCGATGAAGCGGCCCGCGTGGTCGCGGCGAAAAAATATATGCGCATTCCCGTTTATTCGGACACAGCCTACAATATTGTCGGGATCCTGCATTATTTTGATCTGCTGGATGCGCTGCTGAAACAGCAGCAGACGCCGGAGCCGAAAAACGAAGCGACCGTGGCCGGCTGCATGCGCAAAGATGTGTTTTATGTTCCGGAAACGAAAAAGGCCGGTCCACTCCTGATGGATATGCAGAGGCGGCGCGAGCAGATGGCCGTGGTCGTCGATGAATACGGAGGCGCGGTCGGGATTGTGACCATGGAGGATATCGGAGAGGAAATTGTCGGCAGCGTCGATGAAGATTACAACAAAGGGGAAAAGCTCTACAAGAAAGGGGCCCCCGGCCGGTATCTGGTGAACGGACGGATGAAGATTGAAGACTTGAATCAGATCCTGCTGACAAAGCTGCCCGAGGGCAATTATGAAACGCTTGGCGGTTTTCTGATTGCGCAAGCGGGGAGAATCCCTCTGCGCCGGGAAAGGCTGGAATTCGGCGGGATGATTTTTGTCGTAGAGGATTCGGATCAGAGATCCGTTCGGGAAGTTCTGGTGATTGCTCCGCAGCCCCTGGAAGGGCCGCGGAAACCCATGGGGCAGGGGGCAGGTGTTGGAAAATAATTCGCGGTTCTGTGCGCTGATTCTGGCGGCGGGCAAGGGCACCCGCATGAAATCGGATATGGCTAAAGTCCTCCATATCCTGGAGGGAAAGCCGTTGCTGCACTATTCCCTTCAAGCGGCGCGCGAGGCAGGCGCGGAGAAGATCGTTGTAATTGTCGGGCATCAGGCGGACAGGGTGCGTGCAGCGTTTCCTGATCCGGATTTGATTTTTGTGGATCAGATGCCGCAGTTGGGGACCGGGCACGCGGTGATGCAGGCCGGTGGCGCCCTTGCGGATTATCGGGGACTTACCGTCATCCTTTGCGGCGATGTGCCGCTTTTGAAGCCGGGAACGATTCGCTCGCTGATTGATCACCATCAGAAAACGAAGGCTTGTGTAACGGTGATGACGACCGAGCCGCCCGGGCCTCACGCCTATGGCCGCATCGTAAAAAGCTCCCGGGGCGACGTTCTGAAAATTGTCGAGCACCGGGACGCCACGGAGGATGAAAAAAAGATTTTGGAAATCAATACGGGAATTTATTGCGTTGACACGCAGTTTTTGTTCGCCGCGCTGGCCCAGGTGAAAAACGATAATCAGCAGAAGGAATATTATCTGACGGATATCGTGGAAATCGCCGTGTGGGAAGGGCGAAAGGTCCAGGCCTTCCTGACGGCGGATGATGTCGAAGTGATGGGAATCAACACGCTCGAAGAGATGGGAAAAGCGGGTGTTTATCTGCGAACAGGCGATAGGCGATAGGCGGAAGGTAAGGGGCGAGAGGCGATGGGCGATAGGCGAATAGTGGATGGTGACTGGTGGATGGTAGGTAGTAGGGAACGGTCGCGACCGTTCCTTACGGGGCTCATGGCTGAAATAGTGGATGGTGGGGAACGGTTTCAAACCGTTCCTTGCGGGGTAAACAGCAGAAAGAAAGCTCATGCCTCCTAGCTAAAATCATGGACCATGGATAGTAGGGAACGGTCACGACCGTTCCTTACGGGCGCATTCACGATGGATGGTGGTTTTGATTCGTGTCCAATGTAATTTCTGATCTTCACGGCAAGGCGCTGCTTGCGCCGCTGGCCGGCGTTACGAATCTGCCGTTTCGGTTGGTTGCCCGCCGGCTCGGCTGTTCGCTGTGCTTTACCGAAATGATCAGCGCCAATGGTCTGATTCGCGAATCGGCTCAAACGCTTGAATATCTGAAAACATCCCCGGAGGACCTGCCTCTGGGCGTCCAGTTGTTCGGGGCCGACCCCCGTATCATGGCCCGCGCCGCCGCAATGGTTGCCGGGCAAAATCCCGCGTTGATCGACGTCAACATGGGCTGCCCGGTGAAAAAGGTCATTAAAACCGGCTCCGGCGCCGTGTTGATGAAAGACCCCCTGCTCGCGGGTCGCATCCTGGCGGCCGTTGTTCAGGCGGCAAAACTTCCGGTAACCGTCAAAATCCGTTCCGGGTGGAGCCGAAGCTCCATCAATGCCGTTGAAATAGCGAAGATTGCTGAGGATTCCGGTGCTTGCGCGATTATTGTTCACGGCCGCACGGCCGATCAGGGTTTTTCCGGCTCAGCGGATTGGGGAATCATCAGCCGCGTGAAAAGCGCCCTCCGCATTCCTGTGATTGGAAACGGCGATGTTCGCGAACCTGAAGACGCGCTTCGAATGCTGGCGCAAACCGGGTGCGACGCGGTGATGGTCGGGAGAGGCGCCTTGGGAAATCCTTGGATATTTCTGGGAATTCGTCAATTATTGGCGGGAGAAAAGGATCATAGCCGCCCCTCCTGGCGGGAGCGGCAGGAGGTCATGAAGCAACACTGGGAAGATGAAGTTCGTTATTGCGGACGGCATTTTGCAGACAGATCTTTTCGCAAACATTTGCTCTGGTACACCAAGGGGTTGGCCGGTTCGGCCCGGTTGAGGGAAACGCTGGGAAAAATGACGGACAGCGACACCATGCGCTCGGAGGTGGAACGGTTTTTCCGGTCGCTTGCGGCGTCGCAAGCCGAAATAATGGCTTGACATCTCGGGAATGAATTGGCATAAATGAAATCAAAGAAAAAGCAGGTTTGCTGGCGTATATTCTTAATGAACAAAGGATGAAAAGAACGTGGAAATCGGGAAATTTAATGAGCTTGAGGGTAAAATTAAACATATCGTCAGCGAACAGATTTTTTTGAAAAAACAGATTTCAACATTGGAGGAAGCGCTAAAAAATAAAGAATCGGAAATAGAAGGGTACAAAAGCAAAATTGTCGCACTAGATGAGGAAAGGAACCATGTACGCGCAAGGGTGGATTCAATGCTTGATTTACTTGCAGATATAAAGGTGGTCCAATAAGCTTCCAGGGCGTGGGTTTTGAAAAAGCGTTACGAAATTAAAATTTTTGGACGGGAACTTGCGGTTTTAAGTGATGCGGAAGATGAACAAGTGGCCAAGGTTGTCCGGTATGTCAACGAACGAATGGAAGATATTGTGAAATCGAGCGAAGGACTCCGGACAGTGGATGTGGCCATCCTGGCGGCTTTGAACATTTCAGAAGATTATTTAAAATTAAAGGGAGTTAATCAGGACCTGTGTGATCAGCTGACTCACCGGTCCGAAAAGTTGATTCAATTGATTGAAAACGCAAGTTAAGAGAAATTTACCCCTGCGATGTACGTGATTGTCATTTGTTTTTGAGCCAACATTTTGAACCTGGGGCCTATACTTGTTTGCGGTGAGCATGTCCGCCTTGTTCCGCTGGTCGGGGGCAGAAAGCCTGAAACAAACAAAACCGGCGCCCACTTATTAAAAAGGTTCAAAATCGTGATCAACACGGCATAGGCGGGGGTTTTTTTATGCTCCTGCTTCTCCTTTTCCCATCGTAAGAAAATATTGAAAGAAATCATGAATCCTTCGGCAGGTTTGCTTAAAACCCGGCCGAAAGGTTTAAATATAATTCTGTTGAAATATACGCATTGATTTCAATAGGATAAAAGAGGAGGTTGAAACGATGCCAGACGGTATTCTGTTTGTTCTGTTTATCATAGTAGCGGTTTTCGCGGGCGCGATTGCCGGTTATGTTCTGAAACAAATATTTACAGCAAAGAAAATCAGGGCTTCGGAGAGCCTGGCGGCCCGGATCGTGGAGGAATCCAAGAAGGAAGCCGATACGATCAAAAAAGAAGCCATTTTGCAGGCCAAGGAAAATCTGCTGAAAATGAAAGCGGATTTCGATGCGGAGACAAAAGAGGTCAAAAGCGAACTGGAAGGTTTGGAGCGGCGCATTCGCAGCAAAGAAGAAAATATGGACAAGCGCATGGATGTCTTGTCGCAGAAAGAATCCAATATCGAGAACCGGGACAAAGCCCTGAGCCAAAAAGAACAGGCGGTAGAGGAAAAACACCGGAAACTGGATGCGCTGGCGGAAGAACAGAAAAATAAATTAGAAAAAATTGCCGGCATGACGCCGGAAGAGGCGAAAAATATTCTCATTGAGTCGATGGAAGCGGAAGCGAGACGCGACGCGGCGGTGCTGGTTCGCAAGGCGGAAGAAGAAGCCAAATTGACCGCGGATCGGAAAGCTCGTGAAATTATTGCCTATTCTATTCAAAGGTATGCCGGGGATTACGTGGCGGAACGCACCGTGTCCGTTGTCAATCTGCCCAGTGAGGAGATGAAAGGCCGCATTATCGGTCGTGAAGGCCGAAACATTCGGGCGATTGAAGCGGCCACCGGCATTGACCTGATCGTCGATGATACACCCGAAGCGGTGGTTCTTTCCAGTTTTGACCCCATCCGGCGCGAAGTGGCCCGCATCTCACTGGAGAGGCTGATTCAGGACGGAAGAATTCATCCCGGCCGGATCGAAGACATCGTGAAGAAGGTTGAAAAGGAAGTTGAGCAGATCATTCGGGAGACGGGTGAAAAAGCATCGTTTGACTGCGGGGTTCATGACATCCATCCGGAAATCATCAACATGCTGGGTGCGCTGAAATACCGCACCAGTTATTCGCAGAATGTTTTGCAGCATTCCATTGACGTAGCGTATCTCACGGGACTGATGGCCGCCGAGCTCAAAATGAACATCAAGGAGGCCAAGCGGGCGGGTCTGCTGCACGACATCGGCAAGGCGGTGGACCACAAGATTGAAGGCACGCACGCAGCCATCGGGGCCGACTTTGCCAAGCGGTTCGGGGAAAATCCCCGCATTGTTCAGGCCATTGCCACGCATCACGACGACGGGCGCAACAATACGCTGCTGGGCGTTCTGGTCCAGGCGGCCGATACGCTATCCGCGGCGCGGCCCGGCGCGCGCCGGGAAATGCTGGAAACCTACGTTCAGCGCCTGGAGGAGCTGGAGAAGATCGCTCATTCCTTTACCGGCGTGGATCGGTGCTTTGCGATTCAGGCGGGACGGGAAATCCGTATCATGGTGGAAAACGAAAAAATTTCGGACAATGACGCCGTCATGTTGTGCAATGACATCGTGAAGAAAATCGAAAACGAGCTGACCTATCCGGGGCAGATCAAGGTTACGGTCATTCGAGAAACCCGCGTATCCAATTTTGCCAAATAGGCTTGTCGAGAATTGAGTAAAAAATGAAAATTCTTTTTATTGGAGATATTGTCGGCAAGCCCGGTCGCCGGGCGGTCCGGGAGCTGCTGCCGTCCGTGGTCAACACGCATGCCGTGGACCTGGTGATCGCCAACTGTGAGAACGCCGCGGCCGGCTTCGGCATTACCCGGGAGATCGTCGAGGAGCTCTACGCCCTGCACATTGACGTGCTGACGTCCGGCAATCACGTCTGGGATAAAAAGGAAGCGGTGGAATTTATCGGTGATTATGAGACGCTGATCCGGCCGGCCAATTATCCGGATTTGGCCCCGGGGATGGGATCGGTGCTGATGCCGACGGCCGCGGGTGATTTTGTCGGCGTGATCAATCTGGCCGGAAGAATTTTCATGCAGCCGCTCGATTGTCCGTTTGTCGCCGCCAAAGAGCAGATTGCCCGGCTGAAAGCCAGGACCAATGTCATCATCGTGGATATGCACGCGGAAGCGACCTCCGAGAAAAAAGCCCTGGGCTGGTATCTCGACGGCGAAGTCTCCGCGGTTCTGGGCACCCACACGCACGTGCAGACGGCGGACAACGAAATTCTGCCGGGGGGCACAGCCTACATCAGTGATGCCGGGATGACCGGTCCCTTTGATTCCGTGATCGGCATTCAGAAAGAAACCATTATCAAAAAATTTTTGAATCAGTTGCCCGCTAAATTTGACGTGGCCAAAGGCGACATTCGCCTGCAGGGCGTTGTGCTGGACATTGACGGGCAAAGCGGCCGGGCCCGGGCTATTGAGAGAATCAGCGTTTCATTACATCCATAAACGGAGGCGGAGGGGATGAAAAGCGCATATGAGGTCTTACAGGAAAGAGGCTTTGTCGAACAGGTCACGGACGAGTCCCTGATTGCCGATCTTTTTGCCAAAGGCCCCGTGACCTGCTATATCGGCTTTGATCCCACGGCCGCCAGTCTGCATATCGGCAGCCTGGTGCCCATCATGGCGCTGGCCCACATGCAGCGCTGCGGCAATCGCCCCATCGCGCTGGTTGGCGGCGGCACGGGCCTCATCGGCGACCCCAGCGGAAAGACCGAAATGCGCCAGGTGCTGACCCGCGAGCAGATCGACCAGAACGCCTCGTCCATCGGAAAGCAGCTTTCGCGATACATCGATTTTTCCGACGGCCGCGCGCTGCTCCTCAACAACGCCGATTGGCTCACCAA
>JAQVQT010000076.1:0-2752 GCA_028701435.1 Smithellaceae bacterium
CCCGCCAGCAGGGGGCTCGCGGCACAAGCCAGCGTAACGATCGGCGTGGTCCAGCCGACGATTCGTGAAAAATTCGTGCGTCCGAAGTAGGCGCCCATCGTGTGGGGCAGAAGAACAATCATGCCGCCGAAGCCGAGGCCGGTCAGGATGGAGTAGAGGTAAACAAAAAAGATTTCCCGGGCGTTCATCAAAGACAGAAAACCGAATCCCATACAGGCCATAAAGACGGCTGCCAGGTGCATGCCTTTAAATCGCATACCCAAAACTCCGCTCAAAAGCCTGCCCAGGATGCTCATTCCCAGCATCAGCCCCAGCGCCGTAGCGGAAACCATCGGCGAGTAGTGCAAATCCTGCAGATAGGCCACCTGGTGTGTGGTCAGCATCGTGGTGGCAAAAAGTAAAACGGAAAAGAGGGTCAGCAGAATCCATAGCGCCGGAGTCCGGAGGGCGTCGCGTACGCTCCAGTCTTCCCGGGTGTGATAAACGGGGCCGTTCTCCTTCTCCCTCCACTCGTCAAACTTTTCCTTTGATGCGTGTCCGTCCGGAAACTGGCCTTCTTCCTCCGGTTTGTTGCGGATGAGCCAGCCGGCTCCGGCGACGCCCATGATTAAATGAATGCAGGCCAGCACCGCCCAGGCCCGGCGCCAGTCCAGTCCGGAAATCAGCGCGCTGATAAGCGGGGGCATCAGAAAACCGCCGATGCCTCCGGAAGCGAAAAGAAAACCCAATGCCAGAGACTTTTTGCGGACAAACCAGTGGTTGATGACGGTGGTGGCCGGTAGAAACTCCGCAAAAGCGAGCCCGAGGCCCCCCATCACTCCGAAAAAGAGATAAACCTGCCAGATTTCGTGAACCTGGGACATCCCGAGCAGGCCCAGCGCCGCGGTAATGTTTCCCAGAACAATATTTTTCCTGGCGCCGAACCGGGCGATGGTAACGCCCGCCAGAGGCCCCAGCATGCCGCCGGTGATGAGGAAGAGCGTATACGGTCCGGACAGAAACGATCGGCTCCATCCGAACGATTCGCTCATCGACGGCAGAAAGACGCCAAAGCCATACGTGACGGTGCCGCAGATGGCCCCGTAGGCCAGCATGACGCCCGCCAGCGTTGTCCAGCCCGAAAAAGCCGCCCGCGATGATGGTGATGAATGGATCATGCAGCTCCCGTCTTGATGAAGCCGGACTATAGGAAGAACGCCCGCACCTGTCAACAGATAAACATAAATACACGATATAATGAAGCTTATTTTGCGTTTTCAAAGAGGGGAAAAAGCGTTACAATACACCCCAAAACGGATCAGCCCGTTTAAGGTTTTCCGTTATCAGGGGTTACAGAAATGACGGGATCGGATGTTTTGGCAGTGGTTGGCCACAGCGGTGTTGCGATTCCACCGGAGATTTCTCTGGAGGACTTGACGGACGAGTTTACCAGTCTGCTCAAAAACGTGGACTGGTACACGCAGTGGCTGTATGACTTTCGCGATATTCTGGGAAACCGCCAACTGGTTTTTCCCTATTGCAGCATTCTTCTGGACGTCAACCGCGATCCCGCGGACCTGGACGAATGCGTGCCGGTTCGGGATGTCTTCGGCCGTCCGATATATCGCAACGCCTACGAACCGTCTCCTTCCATGCGGGCGGCCTGGTCGGAAAAATATCTGAAACCTTTCCACCGGGGCATCGAGGAAAATATTTCCGCGGGCGCCGGTCTGCTGTTCGATGGTCATTCCACCGTGACCGCCCGCGGCGTGGCGGCAAACCAGATCGACCTGATGAATGTTCAGCAGACGGACCGCGAGGAAAAGCCGCTTTACTACTGCCCGGACGTCATCGTGGAAACGTACGCCGAAGAGCTGCGCAAACGCCTGCCCGATGCGCTGGTGACCGTGAACGCTTCGGAATACCTGTCGGTGCACGGCCATATCTGCGCCGCGCACTCGGTCAACGGCCTGAAGCGAATCGGAGCGCGTGCCCCGGCGTTCATTCAGGAAACCAATGAGAACCTCTTTAAAAACAGCGACGGTACGCCCAATGTCGCACAGATCAACCGGTTGAGGCGTGCGTTTGCAGAATCGCTCTCGCAGACGCTCCAGTCGCTTCAGGAATCACAGAAAGTCACAATGATCGATCTGCACCTGGGCAAGCAAATCTACGACTATGACTGCGGTGTGCAGGCGCTTCAGACGGTGATGAACTACTACGGCGTAGAGGTGGACCGCGACGAGCTGGTGCAGACGCTGGGCACGACGGAGGAAAGCGGCACGCCGCCCAAGGCCATGATTGCCGCCGCGGAGCACTACGGCTTTGAAGTCAAAACGGGGACGCAGTGGTCGCTCAACCAGGTCAAGCAGTTCGTGGACGCGGGCACGCCGGTGATCGTGCTGTTGCAGGCCTGGGCGGAGCGCTACATGACGCTCGACGACTGGCGCCGTGACTGGGACAACGGCCACTACGCCATCGTGATCGGCCTCAACAAGGACGTGCTTTTGTTCGAGGACCCGGCCACGATTCGCCGCACCTGGCTTCGGGAGAGGGAGTTTCTGGCGCGCTGGCACGACATGGATGTGAAAACCGGCGAGAAATACGAGCATTTCGGCATGGTGCTCCTGGGGAAACAGCCGGCGAAGCTGTCGCTGGAGCACATGGATTAACGCCGCCGCTCTCTACATTTCCACCCGCGTCACGATTCCCTGAAGTCGGCTGGGCGGCAGCTTGCTGAACTGAACGAAATTGGGCGAAATCCTTTTGATCA
>JAQVQT010000076.1:2852-8634 GCA_028701435.1 Smithellaceae bacterium
GGAATGTGGATCTGCGATTTGATCCGGCTTGACGTGTAGTCCACCTTCATCAGCGGCAGGATGCGGGTCGTGATGCCCTGGTAAACGATGGAAAAGGTTCCGCTGATGATCGACTGGGAGGCGATGATCGTGGCCAGGAAGGTCAGCAGGAGAAAGGGAACGTAGAGAAACGACGCCTGGTGCTGCACCATGCCGAACAGCAGGTACTTGACATCCGGATGATGGACGGCGAAGACGCCCTGACCCATGTAGTTGAGCAGAAGCGCGCCAAACACAAAGTACCAGGCGTGCAGGATCGGTTTTCTTCCCAGATGCCCCATGTCGGCGTACAGGGCCTCGCCGCCGGTGGCGCACAGGATGACTTCGGAAAGGACGAAAAATCCCGCCAGTCCGTTTTCCGAAAGAAAGGCGAAGGCGTAGTAGGGATTGACGGCCTTCAGAATGCCCGGCATGGCGGCGATGGAAACCAGTCCCGTGATCGCCAAACAGGAAAACCAAACGGCCATGATCGGACCGAAAATCCCGGCGACTTTGTCCACTCCCCGGGATTGAATGGAAAAAAGACCGATCGCGATAAGAACAGCGATCAGCATCAGAATTTCCGCGCGCACATTTTCCAGTCCGGGAACCAGCACAATGCCTTCCACGGCGGACAGGAGGGTGATGGCAGGCGTGATGACGCCGTCGCCCAGAAGCAGGGAGACCCCGACAAAGGCCAGAAATCCGGCGAACGCCAGCTTGCGGCCGGGTTTGAGGGCTCTGCGCAGGATTTCGCGCAGCATGATTTCTCCGCCCTGCCCCTTGTAGGACAGACTCATGGCCAGCCAGGCATATTCGCCCGTGACGAGAATCAGCAGCGTCCAGACCACCAGGGAAAGAATGCCCAGAACGCTTGCCTCGGTTCTCGGCGTCAGCGCAAAGACGACGGTCAGGGTATAAATGGGGCTTGTGCCGATGTCGCCGAACACAATGCCCATGGAGCGGATCACGCCGCTCCAGAAAGGTTCCTGCTGGTGGCTTTTCACATGGCCCTCACTTGAATTTGAGCCTGCTCTACCACCGAAAAAGCGGACGGTCAAGCCCGGTGAAGGGCTCCGTCCCCGGGATTTTTTTGCCTTCAGATGTCCATTGACAGACGGTCGGATTCTTTTTATATTCGGATGCACAAGATGGAACCGATCCATCCGTAAAATTCATTTCAGGGGGCCGTCATGATCGCACCGCTTTGTATCGCAAAATCCGGGGAAAAAGAAATTGTTCTGCTGCCCGCCATGGCCAACCGCCACGGGCTCATTACCGGCGCAACCGGCACAGGGAAGACGGTTACGCTGCAGAAAATGGCCGAATCCTTTGTTTCCATCGGGGTGCCGGTCTTTCTGGCCGACGTCAAGGGCGACCTCTCCGGCATCGGAGCGGCGGGCGTTGCTTCCGAAAAACTGCTCAAGCGGCTGGAAGGGATCGGCATCACGGAATTCCATCCGCGCGCCAACACCGCCGTGTTTTGGGATGTATTTGGGGAGAAGGGCCACCCGGTGCGCGCCACGGTCTCCGACATGGGCCCGATGCTGCTTTCGAGGCTGCTCAATCTCAATGACACACAGACGGGCGTACTGACGCTGGTTTTTAAAATTGCCGACGACAACGGCCTGCTGCTTCTGGATCTGAAAGACCTGCGGGCCATGATTCAGTTCGTGGGCGACAACGCCAAACAGTTCACCACGGAATACGGAAACATTTCCGCGGCGTCGGTCGGCGCGATCCAGCGCGGGCTTCTGACGCTGGAGGAGCAGGGCGGCGATAAATTTTTCGGAGAGCCGATGCTGAACATCGCCGACCTGATGCAGACCGACACAGAGGGGCGCGGCGTGGTCAATGTGCTGGCAGCCGACAAGCTTTATAACAATCCCAAGCTTTACTCCACCTTCCTGCTTTGGATGCTGGCCGAACTTTTTGAGCAGCTGCCCGAAGTGGGGGACGTCGAAAAGCCGAAGCTGGTGTTCTTTTTTGATGAGGCGCACCTGCTGTTCAACGACGCGCCGCCCGCGCTTCTGGAAAAGATCGAGCAGATGGTGCGGCTGATCCGTTCCAAGGGGGTGGGGGTGTATTTCGTGACGCAGAATCCGCTGGACATTCCGGAAAGCGTCTTGGGACAGTTGGGGAACCGCGTCCAGCACGCCCTGCGCGCCTTCACGCCGCGCGATCAGAAAGCGGTCAAAACAGCGGCGGACACGATGCGCCCCAATCCCGCCTTTAACACGGCGGATGTGATTATGGAGCTGGGTGTCGGCGAGGCGCTGATTTCTTTTCTGGATGAAAAAGGGCGACCGGCGCAGGTGGAGAGGTCTTTTGTGATCGCGCCTGGTTCCCGCCTTGGCGTGCTCACCGACGCCGAGCGGCAGTCGGCCATTCAACGGTCCACGGTTTACGGGCACTACGAAAAAGCGCTGGACCGGGAATCCGCCTACGAAAAGCTGCGGGCCTCCGTCGCCGAAGCGAAGGCTTCGGCCAAGCCGCAGGCGGATGACGGCAAACTTCCGACCGGGAAGCCCGAACCGGAGGCGCAGGGCGGCGGCATTCTGGGCGGCGCCGTGGGAGACTTGCTGTTCGGACGCACCGGGCCGCGCGGTGGAAAAACGGATGGCCTCGTTCAGGCCTCGGCCAAGAGTCTGGCGCGGACGATCGGGTCAACCGTCGGACGCCAGATTGTCCGCGGGATCCTGGGGTCTCTGCTGGGCGGGAAAAAATAGACGCGCCCGGCGCACCGGGCCGACCCGATTATTTTTTTGCCGGTTTCTTTTTTGCCGCCTTTTTGACAGCGGCCTTTTTCACCGGAGCCTTTTTGACAGAGGGCTTTTTGGCGGCTGGTTTGGGGGCTGCCGGTTTTTTTGCCGCAGGATTCGCTTTTTTTACCACCGCCTTTTTCTTTGGCGCGGCGGCTGCTTTTTTCGGCGGCCGGGGGCCTTTATTGATCATGAGTTCTTCGCAGCAGATCAGATCGGCAAAAGCACACCCGCATTCCTCATCCACAATGACCGAAAGTCCGCATACTTCACAATTTAAAACATCACCGGGTTTAACCTTTGACATTTGCAGTTCCTCCTCGTTGTTTATGAGTTTTGTCTTCCGCTCCTGACTCATCCGATGTTTTTATTTGTAGTGCAAAACCGGTTTTCTTTCAAGCGCTGAATGCACGGGGACGTTTTTTTGTGTGCTCCGGAAGTTTTGGGCCGCCGGATGGGGTAACGGCAAAGCACGCCAAATCAAAGGACATCTTGACTTTACAGGGCTCTCTGGTATGATTTTCGCCCAAAGGGGGGCACGGCATGAATCAGAAAATGAAGAACCTTTTGCAGATTACGCCGCTGAAGATTACACTTTTTGTTATTTTGATCGCGCTGGCGCTGTTTTTGACGGACTTTAAGTTTCTGCGCCTGGTGGAGCTTAAAACGCTGGATCTGCGCATCGCGTCGCGCGGCGACCTGAAGCCCGGCGGTGAAACCGTTATCGCCGTCATCGATGAAAAAAGCCTTTCCGAACTGGGCCGGTGGCCCTGGCCCCGAACAACGATTGCCCAATTGGTGCGGAAATTGAAAAAAAACGGTGCCAAGGCGGTCGGCTTCGATATTGTATTTTCCGAACCGGACATCAACACCAACCTGAAAACCATTGACGCGCTTTCCGCCGAAATAAAAAGAAGCGGCGTCTCCCATTCCGGCGTCATCGATCTGCTGCGCAGGAAAAGAGCCGGCGCGGACACGGATGTAATTCTGGCTTCCTCCATCAAAGATGCCGGCAATGTCACCCTGGGATATTTCTTTCATTTTGCCCGCAAGGGGTCGGACCAGGAGCTGGCGCATCTCACGGAGCAGCGCATCGCACAAAACGCCCGGCGCATAGAAAATTCCCGATATTCGATGGTCAATTCCACTTCGGGCAAGCCCAGCGACGTTTTTCTGCCGCACGCCTTCGCTCCGGAAGCCAACATTTCCGTCCTTTCCGCCGCCGGCCGCAACAGCGGTTATTTCAACGCCCTTCCGGACAGCGACGGGTCGAACCGCTGGTCGCCGCTGGTGATCGCTTTTCAGAACAACTACTATTCCTCCCTGGCGGTTTCTCTGGTTCAGTCCTATCTTGATTTCCCCAATCTGTCGCTGAATCTCGAGCCCTTCGGCGCTAAAAGCGTGGTGATCGACGATATCGTGGTTCCGACGGATGAATCGGGACAGCTGCTGATCAACTACATGGGGCCGCCGCAGACGTTTCCCCATTACTCCATCGCGGACATTCTGGCCGACCGTCTTCCGAAGGACACCTTCTCGGGCAAGATCGTGCTGGTCGGTGCAACGGCCATTGGTATTTATGATCTGCGTGTGACGCCTTTTTCCTCCACGTTTCCCGGCGTCGAAATTCACGCCAACGTTATTGACAACATTCTGCACCAGAACTTTCTGATCCACTCCTCCGTGACCCGTTTCATCGATGTCTGCGCGATTATTCTTTTTGGATTGATTCTCGGGCTTTTGATTCCCCGTCTGCGGCCGCTCACCGGCATGGTCGCCGCTTTCTTGATGATCGTCGCTTTTGTCGTCATCAATTTCTTCGTTTTCTTCAGCTTCAACACCTGGCTGAACCTCATCTATCCGCTGATCACCATGGCGACGATTTATTTGGGCATCACGATTTACCACTATTTCAAGGAAGAACGGGAAAAGAAAAAGATCCGCGGCGCGTTCCAGTACTATCTGACCTCTTCGGTCATCAATGAAATGCTGAAAGACCCGGACAAACTCAAACTGGGCGGCGACAAGAAAGACCTGACTGTTTTGTTCTCGGACATTCGAGGATTCACCACCATTTCTGAAAAACTGACGCCGGAGGCACTGGTCGCCCTGCTCAATGAATACCTGACGACGATGACGAACCAGGTGTTCCATCACGACGGACTCTTGGACAAATACATGGGCGACGCCATCATGGCGGTCTTCGGCGCGCCGCTGGACCAGCCGGATCATGCCCTGCGGGCCAGCCGGACCGCGCTGGCCATGATGGAGGAGCTGCACAAGCTTCAGGAAAAATGGAAGGCGGAAGGGCGGCCCGTGTTTGATATCGGCGTCGGACTGAACTCCGGCGACATGGTCGTGGGCAATATGGGATCGGAGATGCGTTTTGATTACACGGTCATGGGGGACATGGTCAACCTGGGCTCCCGGCTGGAGGGGATCAATAAGGAATACGGCACCAATATCATCATCAGCGAGTTCACCTATGAAAAGGTGAAAGACGCCATGTGCTGCCGCGAACTCGACGGCGTCCGCGTGAAGGGCAAGCTCAAACCGGTCAAGATCTACGAATTGCTGGGCGAGAAAAAGAACGAGGCGGCGTTTAAGGATCTGCTGGAGGGATTTGCCAGGGGTCTCGCGCTCTACCGGGAAGCGAAATGGGATGAGGCGATTGCCGCCTTCGAGGGCGTTTTGGCCTTGCGGCCCGGCGATTACCCGTCGAAGATGTATGTGGAGCGGTGCAAAAACCTGAAGGAGAACCCGCCTCCCGAGCCGTGGGACGGCGTGTTTGTCATGACGAAGAAATGAGCCCGGGAAACGAGCAAAAATACCGCAGCTGGGTGGAAGTGGACCTGGATGCCTTCGCCGCGAATCTCCGCGAAATACAGCGGTTGATGGGCCCCGGCGTTGATTTCCTGCAGACCGTCAAAGCCGACGCTTACGGTCATGGCGCGATTGAAATATCTTACGCCGCTCTGCGGGCGGGCGCGCGAATGCTGGGC
>JAQVQT010000003.1 GCA_028701435.1 Smithellaceae bacterium
TTTGACGTGTACCACATCGACGGGATTCGGGTGGACGCGGTCACGTCGATGCTCTATCTGGACTACGCCCGCAATCCGGGCGAATTTGTTCCCAACGAGGACGGGGGCAATATCGACCGCTCCGCGGTGGCTTTTCTGCAAAAGCTCAATTCCGTGATTCTGACGCGCTACCCCGGTGTCATGACCGTCGCGGAGGAATCGACGGCCTACCCGATGATCACCAAGCCGCCCTACGACGGAGGGTTGGGCTTTTTGTTCAAGTGGAACATGGGCTTCATGCACGATACCCTTCACTACATGTCCATGGATCCGTTCTTCCGCCGGCACCATCACAACAAGCTGACCTTTTCCATGCATTACGCGTTTACGGAGAACTTTATTCTGCCGTATTCCCACGACGAGGTGGTTCACGGCAAAAAATCCCTGCTGGGCAAGATGTACGGCGCCTACGACGAGAAGTTTGCGTCGCTGCGTCTGCTGCTGGGCTTCATGTACGCGCACCCCGGCAAAAAACTGCTCTTCATGGGCGGCGAGTTCGGGCAATTTATCGAGTGGGATTACCGGAAGGAACTCGACTGGTTTCTGCTGGGGTATGAAAGCCATGACCGGATGCGGCGCTACGTGCAGGCGCTGAACGAGTTTTACAACCGTACCCCGGCGCTCTACGAAATCGACGACGGGTGGGACGGATTTGCCTGGCTCAATGTGAACAACGCAAAGCAAAGCGCCGTGAGTTTTCTGAGGCGTGGCGAGCGTCCGGAAGAGGTCTGCGTGTGCGCCTTCAACTTTACGCCGGTGTCGGTGGAGCGGTTTGTAATCGGCCTGCCGTTTCAAGGAGCGCTGCGGGAGATCTTCAGCAGCGACGAGGCGAGGTTCGGAGGAAGCGGGAACGGCGCGGCGCAGGTCATTCAAGCCGTCCATAAAGAATTTGAAGGACATCCGTATCGTGCGGCCGTAGATCTGCCGCCGCTTGCGGCCGTCTATTTTGAATTGGATTCAAATAAAAAGGGTTCGGAATGAATAGAGCATTGCAGGAAATTCTGTCTGAAAAAAAGATGAAGACCCCTCCTTCGGTTCTGATGATCGGGGCGGAATGCGCGCCGTTTGCCAAAACGGGGGGACTGGCGGATGTTATCGGGACGCTGACGAGAGAGTTGAAAACGCTGGGATTCGACGTTCGCCTGATGCTGCCGTTTCATCGCATCATCAAAGACCGGTACCGGGACCGCGTGCGTCATCTGATCAGCTTCAGCGTGGACATCGGCGGGCGATCCCAGTATGTGGGAATTGAGCAGTTCGACTGGGAGGGCATTCCGGTTTATTTTATTGACAACGAGCATTATTTTGGACACGCCATTTACTGCGGCGGCGATTTTGAGGGCGAGCAATACGCGTATATTTCGAGGGCAGCGATCGAGGCGCTTCCGCTGATCGGCTTTGCGCCCCGCATTCTGCACGTCAATGACTGGCACACGGCGATGATTCCCATGCTGCTCAAGACCCAGTACGACCGTCTGCCGCAAGGACGGTGCCGCACCGTTCTCTCCATTCACAACCTCGGCTATCAGGGGCGTTTCCATTTCAGCTTCGTTTCCCATCTGCTGGGGATCGAGAGCCGCTATCATCATCCGGACTGCATTGAATATCACGGCGACGCGAATTTTTTAAAGGGCGGTATCGTTTACGCGGACAAGCTGGTTACGGTCAGCCCGACTTACGCCCGGGAGATCCTGACGGCCTATTACGGCGAAGGGTTGGAGGGAATTTTAGCCACGCGGGCGGACGACCTCACCGGCATTCTCAACGGGATTGACACCAACGCCTTCAATTCGGCGGCGGACCCGTTCATCCCTTATCCGTATGACGCATCGTCGCTTTCATATAAGAAGAAAAACAAGGAGGCCCTGATTGCCGAGCTCGGCCTCAACCTTCCTTCCGATGCCCCTCTCATCGGCATGGTAACAAGGCTGACGAAGCAGAAGGGAATTGATTTAATCCTGCGGGTCTTCGACGAAATCATCGCTGCGGGAGCAGGTTTCGCGCTGATCGGGACGGGCGATCACGCCTATGAAAACTTCTTCCGTGGGGCCGCGCACCGGACGGGCGGCAGAGCCGTCGGCGTGACGCAGTTCAATGATCCTCTGGCGCACCGCATCTACGCGGGATGCGATTTTTTCCTGATGCCGTCGCAGTTTGAACCCTGCGGCCTTTCGCAGATGATCGCGCTGCGCTACGGGACGCTGCCGATTGTCCGGGCGACGGGCGGGCTTCGGGACACGGTTTTTCCCTACAACGAATACACAAACGAAGGAAACGGCTTCACTTTTGAAAACTACAACGCGCACGACATGCTCCATACGATTCGCTATGCGCTGGGCGTTTATGAAAACAAGGAGCGTCTGGACTCGCTTCGCCTGCGGGCGATGAACCAGGATCTGAGTTTTCAAAAAAGCGCGCTGGCTTACGCGAGGCTGTATGTGGATGCAGCCGGAAAATGAGCCGCGGATTTTCCATTGACAGGCGCCGGGACGTAAAATAAAAGAATTCCCCATTCCGGAGGGAGCGGACCATGCTTCCGATTCCACGATTAAAGGCGAACAGGTGAAAAACAGGATTGCAAAAATAAAGGGAATTATTGAGGGGAAACTGAAACGGCATTACGGCCGCACGCTGGAGAATGCCTCGGACGAGGACATGTTTCAGGTCACGGCGATGAGCGTCCGCGACATTATGCTGGAGCGGGGAGTCGGGGCCAGCGAAACGGTTAAAAAAAAGGGGCAGAAAACGCTCTGCTATCTTTCGGCGGAGTTTTTAATGGGTCGGGCCCTGGTGAACAATCTCATCAATCTCGGCCTGCTTACGGAGTACCGGGCCGTGATGGCGGAGATCGGCTATCCTTTTGAAAAACTCGAAGAGCAGGAAATGGAAGCGGCGCTGGGCAATGGAGGCCTGGGGCGGCTGGCGGCCTGCTTTCTGGATTCGCTTTCCACGCTGAATCTGCCGGTGACGGGTTACGGCATCCGCTACGAATACGGAATGTTCCGCCAGCACATCGTGGATGGGCAGCAGACGGAAGTTCCGGACGACTGGACGGCGAAGGGCGACATCTGGGAAGTCGAACGCCGCGAGGAACAGGTGGAGGTTCATTTTGACGGCACGGTGGAGGAGGTGTGGACGGACAACGGGATGACCTGCGAGCACAGGGATTACCAGACCGTACTCGCGGTGCCCCACGACATGCCGGTCATCGGCTATGACAGCCACACGCCGGCGACGCTTCGGCTCTGGCGGGCGGAATGTCCGTCCGGTTTTGACCTTCACTCGTTCAACAAAGGCGATTTTGTCTGCATGGTGCGTCAGAAAGAGCTGGCCGAGTCGATTTCCAAGGTGCTGTATCCCCAGGACAACCACATGACCGGGCGCATGCTGCGTCTGCGGCAGTATTATTTTCTGGCTTCCGCCACGATGCAGTGCATCGTCCGCGAACACAAGAAGCGCTTTGGTGACGTGCGTACGCTGTCCGATAAAATCGTCATTCAGATCAATGATTTACATCCGGCGCTGGCTATTCCCGAGCTGATTCGTATTCTGATCGACGAAGAGGACCTGGGATGGGATGACGCCTACGCCATGGCCGGCCGCGTGTTCAACTACACCAATCATACCGTCATGCAGGAGGCTCTGGCGGCCTGGCCCGAACACGTGCTTCGGACGATGCTGCCGCGCGTATACGCAATCGTTTCCGAAATTTCCGAGCGTTTCAGCCGGCATCTGTGGAAAATCTTTTCCCAGGACCGCGAAAAAATCAACCGCCTCGCCGTCATTGCGGACGACGAAGTCCGCATGGCCAATCTCTGCGTGGCGGTCTGCCACAGGGTCAACGGCGTTTCGCAGCTTCACGGCCGGATTCTGAAGACGCGGACCTTTCGGGATTTCTACGTGATGTTTCCCGGCAAATTTACCGCCGTCACCAACGGCATCACCCAGCGGCGCTGGCTGGCCGCGGCGAACCCCGACCTGTGCGCGCTGATTTCCGACCATATCGGCGATAAATTTCTACGGGACTACAACGAACTGGAGCGGCTCAACCCGCTGGCCGACAAGCCGCGGTTTCTGGCCGATTTCGCGGAAGTCAAGCGCGGCAACAAGCGGCGTCTGGCCGAACAGGTGGCCAAACAGCAGGGCATTGTCCTTGACCCCGACTCGGTCTTTGACGTGCAGGCCAAAAGGCTGCATGAATACAAGCGCCAGATGTTGAAAGTGCTGCACATTTTATATTTGTACAACTGCTTTACCTCCGACGCGGGGTATGCGCTGCCCCGGCCGGTGACATTTTTGTTTGCCGCCAAGGCTTCGCCGGCCTACTGGCGGGCCAAGAGCATCATTCGGCTCATCAATGCCGCGGCCGCTTTGGTGGAGTCGCATCCCCGCACTCGGGATAATATTCGCGTTGCATTTCTGGAAAATTATAACGTCTCCCTGGCCGAACGACTGATTCCCGCGGCGGATATCAGCGAACAGATTTCCACGGCGGGGTATGAAGCCTCCGGCACGGGCAATATGAAATTCATGCTCAACGGTGCGGTGACGCTCGGAACCATGGACGGCGCGAATGTGGAAATCTTTGAAAGGGTGGGGCAGGACAACATCTTCATTTTTGGCGCAAGCGCCGAAGAAATCGACCGAATGGAAACCGACAACAGCTATCGTCCAAAGGATCTCTTTGACCACAACGAGGACATTCGCGCGGCCGTTTCCCGTTTGGTGGACGGAACGCTGCCCGGCGTCGCGCCGGACCAGTTTCAGGATCTTTACCAGTCGTTGCTATTCGGAGATTATGACCGCGCCGACCGTTACTTTCTGCTTTACGATTTTGATGCCTATCGCACTGCGTTCGAAAATGTGCTCGCGGCTTACACGGATGAACCGGCCTGGACGAAAAGGGCCGTGATCAACACAGCCGGCGCTGGATTTTTCAGCGCGGATCGGACCATTGACGAATACAACCGGCAGATCTGGGGGCTTCGGCCCATCTGATGTGCGCAAACTGAAGTGCATAAAAGGACGGCGGCGATGCTGATCAACTACAAAAAGGAAATGATGCACGATTCGACGATGCCGGAATACCGAGACCCGGCAGGGGCTGTCGTCGTGGGCACGCCGGTTGTCCTGCGCTTTCGGACAAAGCTGGAAAATGTGGAAAGCGTCTATCTGTGCCTGATCGGAGAAGGCTTTCACGAAGATCATCTGATGCGGCTTGAGGGCGATGTCTGGCAGACGGAAATCACCGCGCCTTCGGTTCCCGATGTGTACTGGTATTATTTCATGGTCCGCGTAGGGGGAAGGCTCAGTTATTACGGCGCCGCATCGGGACGAACCGGCGGCATCGGCGCCGTTTACAGCGCGCCGCCGCCCGCGTATCAGTTGACCGTTTACGATGCCGCTTTTGAGGTTCCCGGTTGGTTTCAGAAAAGCGTGATGTATCAGATTTTCCCCGATCGTTTTCAACCCGGCTGCGATTCGACGGCAAAGAAGGGCATTGCGTATCACCGCTCCAAAGGCCGCAGCGTCTATTTTCACGGCACGTGGGACGAACAACCGCTGTACACCCCTCTGCCGGGGGAAACAGCCTACAATCCCTGTGATTACTTTGGAGGCACGCTGAGCGGCATCGAGGCGTCACTGGACTATCTGCAAAGCCTTGGCGTGACCGTGTTGTATTTGAATCCGATCTTTGAGGCGGCGTCCAACCACCGCTACAATACCGCCGACTATTTCCGCATCGATCCGGTGCTGGGCTCGGAGGAGGATTTCCGGTCTCTGTGCCGCGCGGCCGAAGAAAGAGGTATGCGCATTCTTCTGGACGGCGTGTTTTCCCACACCGGCTCCGACAGCATCTACTTTAACCGGGAAAACGCGTATGACTCTCCGGGCGCCGCCAACCGTCCGGATTCTCCCTACTACACCTGGTACACGTTTGAGCGTTATCCCGATCAATACCGCTGCTGGTGGGGGTTTGAGTCTCTGCCCGAAATCAACAAGCAGGATCCGGGATGGCAGCGATACGTCATCACCGGCGAGGACAGTGTCGTGAAGCACTGGCTTCGGGCGGGAGCGTCAGGCTACCGCCTCGACGTGGCCGACGAGTTGCCCGACGAGGTGCTGGCAAAGATTTACGCCGCGGCAAAACAGACCCGGCCGGAAGCGGTGATGATCGGCGAGGTCTGGGAAGACGCGACCACGAAGCACAGCTATGGCGTAAAAAGGCGCTACGCGCTGGGAAACCTTCTGGACTCCGTCACGAATTACCCGCTGCGCAGCGCCCTGATCGCTTTTCTGAAGGGCCAGTCCGACGCCTTTGACCTGAAGCATTTCCTGGTGGATCAGGCGGCCAATTATCCCGCTCCCCTTTACTACGCCCTGACCAATCTTCTTTCCTCCCACGACGTGGAGCGCGTGCGCACCGCGCTGAGCGCGCGCATCGATCCGCATCAGTTGACCCGGGAGCAGCAGGCTTCCTTTGTCGTCAGCGACAGCCAGAACAAAAAAGGCGCGAGGCGCCAGCGTCTGGCCGCTGTGCTGCAGTTCTGCCTTCCCGGTGTTCCCTGCGTCTATTACGGAGACGAAAAAGGCATGACCGGTTTTCTCGATCCCTTCAACCGCGCGCCTTTTACCCGGAAAGCGCCGTACGACCTTACGGAAGAATACCGAAGTCTGGCCGGGCTGCGCAAATCGGCGGACGCGCTGCAGACGGGCCGCGTGGTGTACTTCGCCCCAGATGCCGACTGTCTCGGCGTGCTGCGCTACATCACCGGAGGAAAAGACGCTTTGGGCCGGCCGGCCGAGGACGGCGTCTATTTCATGGCGGTCAACCGTTCGGACGCGCGGCGGCTGGTAGTTTTTGATTTTGCGGGAAAGCATTCGCTTTTTTGCGAAGAGGATCAGCGAAGTCTGCGCCCGCTGTTCAACGGCGCTTTCACCTGCCGGTTGACGCAAAAGTCCTTCACGTTTACCGATGCGCTTTTGGAAATTTCGCTGGATCCCCTGGGCGCTGTGTGGCTGAAGATCGCCTGAAGGGTGCGAAGCGCCTGGAGCGGGAACCAATCAAAAGGGAGAGGTATTATGACATACCGGGAAACCTATTTGCGCTGGAGAGAATGCGTTACACAACCGGATCTGCTGGCCGAGTTGGAGTCCATCCGGGACGATGACGCACAGATTCAGGACCGCTTCCTGAGAGACCTGCCGTTTGGAACGGCGGGGCTGCGCGGCGTGATCGGCGCGGGCATCGCCCGAATGAACCGCTATGTCGTCGGCCGGGCGACGCAGGGACTGGCGGACTATCTGCTGACCCATGACAGGGCAGGGGCGTCCGCGGTGATTGCGTACGATTCCCGCCGGTTTTCCTTTGAATTTGCCCGCGAAACCGCCTGTGTGCTGGCGGCCAACGGCATTACGGTTTACCTGTTCAAACAGTTGACGAGCGTTCCGGAGCTGTCCTTTGCCGTGCGCCACCTGAAAGCGAGCGGGGGCGTCGTGATCACGGCAAGCCATAATCCCGGACAGTACAACGGCTACAAGGTTTATGCCGCCTACGGCGGGCAGTTGGGTCCGAAGGCGAGCCTCGCGGTGATGGAGCGCATTCAAAAGCTGGATCCCTTCACGGATGTGAAAAGGATCCCCTATGCTGAAGGGGTGGAAGAAAAGCGGATTATCGAAATCGGCGAAGAAATCGATCGGATCTATTATGAACAGATGGTCCGGTTGTGCGGAGCGGAAAACGCCGAAGAGCTGAAAGTGGTCTATACACCGCTGCACGGATCGGGGCTGCGCACGGTTGAAAATGTGTTCCCGATGGCGGGGATTCGCAACCTGTTTGTCGTCCCCGAGCAGCGAATGCCGGACGGTTCGTTCCCGACGGTCGCGTCTCCCAATCCCGAAGATTCACAAGCGATGGAGATGGCCATCGCTCTGGCCGGACGGATGGAGGCGGATCTGGCCATCGGCACGGATCCGGACGCGGACCGGATGGGCGCCGCCGTCCGTCGGCCGGACGGCACATACAAGATGCTGACGGGCAACCAGATCGGCTGCCTGCTGATTGATTATCTTCTGGAAAAGCGCCGCCTGTCCGGTGAGCTTCGTCCGTCCGACTACATCGTCAAGTCATTTGTTTCAACCCGCATGGCGGACGCGATCGCCGCTCATTACGGAATTCGCTGCCACACGGTGCTTACGGGATTTCGCTTTATCTCCGAACTCATCGTGCAAAAGGAGCCCACCGGCGCGGAGTTTATTTTCGGGTTTGAAGAGAGCTTCGGGTTTCTGGCCGGCACATTCGCGATGGACAAGGACGGGGCGCTCGCCGCGCTGCTCTTGTGCAAGGCGGCCCAGTTCTTCCGGGCCCGCGGCCAGCGTCTGCCCGACGCGCTGGAAGCGCTTTACCGGGAGCACGGCTATTATCTGGAAAGCGTGAAGAACATCGCTTTTGAAGGTCTGGACGGCATGGAGAAAATGAAAGGCATCATGGAGCGGCTGAGGGCCAAACCCATTGCCGCGATCGGCGGTCTGCCCGTCCGGTTTACGGAGGACTACCTGTCGCTTACCCGCACCGGTCACGATGGAGCCGTTTCGGTGTTGGAACTGCCGCCCACGGACGCGCTCCGGCTCTTGCTGGATTCCGATGCGTGGCTCTGTATCCGTCCGTCCGGGACGGAGCCGAAGATCAAGATCTACTACGCGGTTTCGGCTGCATCGCGCCAGACGGCGGAAAATCAGCTTCAGGACATTGCCGAAGACTTTGAACAGCTTTTGTAAAATCCGAATGCGGGCGGAGCATGTGGACGCGCCCGCCGCAAATCAGTAAATGGCGATGACCCCGAACATGAGGTTCTGTCCCATCATTTCCGGCGTCACCAGCACGATTCCCTCTTCACTGATATGGAAACGCCGGGCATCTTCGGCCGGATCTTCGCCGATGACGGTGTCGTCGGGAATGCGGGTTCCCTTGTCGATGATGGCGCGGTTGATGCGGCAGTTTTTTCCGATGTAGGCCATGGGGAGGACAACGCTGTCTTTCACGAGGCTTCCCGTTTCGATGCGGGTCGCGTAAAAAATGACCGAGCGCTTGACGCGGGCGCCGGCGATGATGCAGCCGCCGCTGACCAGCGAGTTGATGGCTTCGCCGCGGCGTCCTTCGTCGTCAAAGATGAACTTTGCCGGCGGATGCTGCGTCTGGTGCGTCCAGATCGGCCACCGCTGATCATACAGATTCAGCTCCGGTTCGATGGCGCAAAGCTCCATATTCGCCTTCCAGTAAGCGTCCACCGTGCCCACATCCCGCCAGTAGGCCATCGTTCCCTTTTCGTTGCGGTAGGGATACGCCACGGCCACGCTGCTGTGGATGGCGCGGGGAATGATGCTTCTGCCGAAGTCATGGGCGGAGTTTTCATCTTTGGCGTCTTCAATGAGGGAATCGTACAAAAAGCGGGTGGAGAAGACGTAAATTCCCATGGAGGCGAGCGCCGTGTCCGGCTTGCCGGGCATGGGCTCGGGGTCGGCCGGCTTTTCGGTGAAGCGGGAAATGCGCATGTTTTCATCGACCGACATGACGCCGAAATCGCGAGCTTCCATGCGCGGCACTTCGATGCAGGCCACCGTCATATCGGCCTTTGAGTCGACGTGCTGCATCAGCATCTTGGAGTAATCCATCGTGTAGATGTGGTCGCCGCCCAGCACCAGAATATATTCCGGCAGGTGGCGGTGAATGATGTCGATATTCTGGTAGAGCGCGTCGGCCGTTCCGCGGTACCATTCCTTGCCCATGCGCTGCTGGGCCGGAATGATCTCCACGAACTCGCCGATTTCGGCGCGCATGAAGCTCCAGGCCTGCTGCAAGTGGCGGATCAGCGAATGCGCTTTGTACTGCGTCAGCACGCCGATGCGGCGCAGGCCGGAATTGACGCAGTTCGACAGCGGAAAATCGATCATGCGGTATTTGCCGCCGAAAGGAACCGCCGGCTTGGCGCGCCACTTGGTCAGCTCTCCCAGGCGGGAACCCTCGCCGCCCGCGAGGATCAGCACCAGCGTCTGGCGCGTCACCTCCGTGGCAATCTTGGTTTTTACGTAGCCGTAGTAATTCTGTCCGTCCGATTCTTTGATTGCGCCCATGATCCTTCAACCTCAGTCTAAGTTCGTCTGATCAAGGAAAATGCAAATCTACAATTTATATTTTTCTTTAATTGTTTTTTCGGCTTTAAACCAGTCGGCCATTTCATCGCCGGCGACGCCGGAGCGAAGTCTTTCCTGGTAAAGCTCGTAAGCTTTTTGTTGAACCTCTTCCAGAAATTCTTTCAGGTCGGGTTTGATGGTCTTTTTGGCCGCGGGCGCGGCTTTTTTGACCGTGCGTTTTTTAGCGGTTTCTTTTTTGACCGGCATGATGGCCTCCTTGGTTGATGTCGTCAGTTATTCTTTAAATAGCACTTTTGCAAGCAGGCCGTCAATGCCTGTATTTTGCTTGCCATGGACCATTTTTCTGTGTATGAGAAAACCAATTGGATAAACCAATGATGTTTTTGAAATCACTCACGGTAAGGCGGGAAATCCTTGAATACCGAATCCGGCAACCCAACATCAGAGGCGTCACCAAAAAAGCTTTTTGAAGACGACGAGTTCTCCTCTCTGGCCGAAGCCATTTTATCCAGCGCCGGCGTCGGAATTTACATCGTCCAGAACGGCAGATTTGTCTATGTCAGCCCCCTCTACCAGAAGCTGACCGGCTATTCCGAAAAAGAACTAATCGGCACCCATTCCCTGGGTTACATTTATCTGGAGGACCGGGGAACGGTCAGAGAAAAAGCGATCCGGAGCCTCAAGACCAAAAGCCTTGAGCCCTATGAGTACCGGTTCGTCAAGAAGCACCAGGAGATCATGTGGGCCCTGGAGACCATCGCGCCCATCTCCTATGAGGGAGAAAGGGCTACCCTCGGAAGTTTCATGGACATCTCCCACCGCAAAAAGGTGGAAGCGGCGCTTCAAAAAAGCGAAGAAAATTATCGGTTGCTTTTTGAAAGCGCCGGTCAGGGAATCCTGATTGCCAAAGACGAAACGATCCAGTTTGCCAATGCCGCCCTCGCCGAGATTGTCGGATATCCGAAAGAAGTCATCACCACCCGCCCGTTTATCTCTTTTATTCATCCCGATGATCGTTCGATCGTTCTAAACCGTCACAAGATGAGATTGAGGGGGGAAGCCCCGGAAAACGATTATCAGTTTCGGGTCATGACCTCGGATGGGACGGTCAAGTGGCTGCAAATCAACGCCAGGATGATTTCCTGGGACGGCGTGCCGGCCTCCCTGAGTTTCATTACGGACATTACCGACCGCAGACAGGCTCAGGATGAGCTTCGCGCAAGCGAAGAAAAGTACCGCACCATCATTGAGCAGATGGTGGACGGTTATTTTGAGATCGATCTTGCCGGAAATTACACGTTTGTGAATGATGCGGAGAGCAACATTGTCGGCTACGCCAGAGAGGAAATGATCGGAATGAACAGCCGGCAGTATCTGGATGAGGAAAACCTGCAAAAGGCCATGCAGTCTTTCAGAAAATCGTACAGAACCTGCGAGCCGTTCAAATCGCTGGAAATTGAAATCACCCGAAAAGACGGGACGAAGGGATTCAACGAGATCGCGGGGTCCGTGGTTCGGGATTCCGGCGGCAAACGGGTTGGTTTTCGCGGTTTCACCCGGGATGTGACGGAGCGCAAACAGTCGGAGATGAAACTGCAGCGTTCGGAAGAGAGATACCGGGACATCTTTGAAAACGCCCAGGAGGGAATCTATCAGACCACATGTGAAGGCAGATTCCTGATGGCCAATCAGGCTATGGCGAGGATCCTCGGATACGACGCGCCGGAGGAACTCCTTGACGAAAAGCCCGACCTTGCCCGGCGGATTTACGTGAATCCCGAAGAACGGACAAAAGTCATCGAACAGGTGCAGAGGGAAGGGGTCGTCAGAGGGCAGGAAATCCAGTTTTACCGCAAGGACGGGCGGAAAATCTGGATCTCCCGCACCATGCGAATCGTCCGTGATGACCAAAACAAGGAGCCCTACCTCGAAGGCATTGTAGAAGACATCACCGAAAAAAAGGAAAGCGTGGACCGGCTGCGCAAAGCCCTGGGCGGCACCGTTCAGGCCATTGCCTCCGTTGTTGAAACCAAAGACCCTTATACCGCCGGACACCAGAGGAGGGTGGCCGATCTGGCCCGCGCCATGGCTACGGAGTTGAACCTGAGCCCCGATCAGATCGAGGGGCTGAGAATGGCGGGAATCATCCATGACATCGGCAAGATCTCCGTTCCGGCCGAGATCCTGAGCACTCCCCGGCGTCTGACCGCCATCGAATTCAGCCTGATCAAGATGCACGCCCAGTCCGGCTATGACATCCTGAAGGACGTTGATTTTCCCTGGCCCATCGCCAGAATGGTTCTGGAACACCATGAGCGGATGGACGGTTCCGGCTATCCGAATGGTTTGACCGGGGATGACATTCTGCTGGAGTCGAGGGTTCTGGCCGTGGCCGACGTTGTGGAAGCCATGGCGACGCACCGTCCCTACCGGCCCGCCCTGGGGCTGGAAGCCGCGCTGGAGGAAATCAACACAAAGAAGGGGATTCTCTATGACCCGAATGTGGTATCTGTCTGCTTGAGGCTTTTCCAGGATAAGAATTTTGTCATCAAAGCATAAATCCGAGGATCCCCATACTTAAAGTAATAAATAATCAATTAAGTTTAATGCTTTGAAATAACTAGGTAATATAGAACGGCTCTTTCAGAAGAAAGATTCCTCTGGACATAGAAGCAGGCATTCTCTATCCATCTTTAGTCTTTGTGATATTCTGTGGATAAGCTTGTTTAAAACCTGTCGATACAACTGTGGAAATATTTTTCGGCCATTGACTTTATCAACAGCAAAAAAGATCCTGGAGACATCAGGGCTTAGCGCTTTTCCACAATTTCAGTAATCGCCAGCGTGGCAATGTCCATGAATTTATTTGAATTTTTATTTTCAGGCAAAATCATGTCCATGACGCGGCCGAAAGAATTTTCAATCAGGATTTCCCTGTCGTGATCCTTATGCCGGATTCCATAGCGAAGCCCCGTGCGATCTTCCGCAGAAAGCTTATTGATTAAATTTTTTGTCGTCCATATTGCGCCAAACCGGGCAAAATCGGACAATCGTCCGGCATAATTCACCGTGTCTCCCAGAGCGGTAAATTCAATGTTGGGGGACGACGGAATGGTGCCGAAGTATTCCTGGCCTTCGTTAATGCCGATGTTGAGGCAGAGCTCGTTGAACCATCCTTTTCGCATCTTCCAGTCCATATTTAACTTCTTGATATTTTCACGGATTTCCAGTGCGCAGGAAATCGCGTTCATCATGTATTGATTATCCCGCTCTTTCAGGAAATAATACAGCAATCCGTCTCCCGTATGCTTTCCGTAGGTTCCGTAGTAGCGTTTAAAGGTGCCTTCCACACAGGCCCAGATCTGGTTGATGAGCTCAAAATATTCCTCCGGAGGCAATTCGGCGCAGATGCGAACGGAGTTCTGGAGATCGGCCACCAGCACGCAAAAGGAAACCAGCGTCGGCATTCTCTGGCGGAGTAGATCGTTAATGACGCTGGTGCGGGAAGACAGAAGATTCGCTATCCCCTCGGTATCATTGGCCTCCATCGCATGAATGAAAAGGGTGCCTTCGCGAAAAACCATGTAATAAACGCAGTCCGAAAAGCACCTGCCAGCGTCATCGGACAAATTCAGGAGCATTTTATTGATGGCCTGGCAACGGGGAGGTTCGACGGCGTCATATTTTGCTTCCAGAAGTTCTTTTTCGTGAGAGGTCATTCCTTCATACAGCCGGTCCAGATTGGATTTGCCTATTTTTTCTTTAACGAAACGGAGATGAAAATCGGTAAGAATGTCCTTGATTTTTTCCTTTTTCCCGCGATTTCGCAAAAGCAGCGAAAAAATGTTTCGCTCCACCGGCTCTTTCATCAAATGGAAGTCTTTTTGAAAGAGAGTCTTTTCCGCCTTCGGATTGACCCAGTCGATTTCAAAATTATTGTTCAGCAAATAAGCGGGGCAGGGGATATCGCTGATGGTAACTTTCAGCGCATTCCGGGAACTATCAAAAACGGCGGAAGAGGGAGGGCCTTCCATTGGAGGGGCTTCGTCTTCATTGGCGTCCGTGTCCGTTTTGCTTTCATCCGGAAGGACGGCTTCTTCTTCGGCCCGGGTATTCCTGCTTTGGGTTTCTTCCTGCATACTTTTGATTCCTGAATCAATAGTCGGGTTTAAAAGAGATTCTTTCAACCTGCCTGTGATGGCATCCATGGAAAAACCCTGCTTTTTTAATTCTTTAATCTGTATAATTGTATCGATCACGGAGCCGGGAAAATAGCCCAGCATTCGGGCGCGGGCATCTGTCGTTTCCGGCCTTTTGACAGCAGGGCGGGGCAGAAGGTTCATCTTAATGTAGTTGTTCAGCGTTGCCCTGGAAATTCCTGTTTTATTAATAACATCCAGGCTGCTAATCCATTGGTTCTTTAACGGTGCGTCATCATTCATCTTGATCACCTGTATAGTGGCATGGTTATGACATTCTTCCTGAAAAAGACCATTTTTATCCGTTCCGGCTAACTTATACAGTCTAAAAATACAGTTGTCAAGTAAAATTATACAGTCCAATATAATTTTTTAGACTGTATAATTGTTAAAGAATAAAGATCACAAGCCAAGAACTCCTTGACTTACAACATCCCGTTTTTTATACTCCTTGCCAAATTGTACGTTCTTCTTGTGAAGGCCGTTTCTGTAGCATTTATTCCAGAAACTGATGGATCAAGTTTACGGAAATAAAAGGTTTTATGCCTAAAATTATTGCGATTCATTCATTTCGGGGTGGAACGGGAAAATCGAACACCACAGCCAACCTGGCCTGTCTTTTGGCCCAAAAAGGGCAACGCGTCGGTATTGTCGATACGGATATCCAGTCTCCCGGGATTCACGTTTTGTTTAACCTGGATCCCAGAGAGATCTCCTGCTCTTTAAACGATTTTCTCTGGGGAAAGTGCGAAATCGAAAGCGCCGCCTATGATGTTTCCAAAATGATCGAACCCCAAACGGATGGGAAGCTTTTTTTAATTCCATCGAGTATTCGCACAGGGGACATCGCCCGGGTGTTGCATTATGGTTATGACATCAATCTCCTGAAAGAAGGTTATCAAAAACTCACTGAACGACTTTCGCTGGATTATCTGTTTATTGATACTCATCCCGGACTGAATGAAGAAACCTTAATGTCGATTGCCATCGCGGATATTCTGCTGATCATCTTGCGTCCCGATCAGCAGGATTACCAGGGAACGGCCGTGACGGTCGAGGTTTCCCGGCAGTTGGAAGTTCCCGGCATGTTTCTGATTGTCAACAAGGTTCCTGACGTTTTTGCCCATGAAGAGTTGGCCGTCAAGGTAGCCTCGACGTATCAATGCGAAGTTGCCGGTGTGCTGCCACACGCCGACGAGATGATGACGCTGGCGAGTTCCGGTATCTTCTCCATGCAATATCCGGATCATGCCGTCAGCCGGGAAATGGATAAAATTATTCAAAGGATTACCGGATGAAGCTGAGCGCGGCCAAAATCATCCTGATCGGCTGCGGGTTGGGCATTGTTTATGGCCTGCTGAACGGCTTTTCCAATGCGTTTCTATTGCCTTCCGCGCCGATTATCTCCTTGCGTCCGCAAATTGCTCTGCCCATGATCGTAGGGATTATCGGGCATCCACTGGCCGGTTTTATCACCGGATTTACGGGAAATATTATCGGCGACGGAATTTCCGGATTCGGATTCTGGAAATTCTGGAACTGGCATATTGCCAACGGATTGATGGGCCTGATTCCCGGCTTGATTCGTTATCGGGGGATTACGCGCATCGCCACCGTGCGCGAATTCGGCATTCTTCAGGTGAGCATCATTTTGGCATGCGGCATCGGTGTGGGATTTGCCGTGGTCATGGATGTTCTTTTCCTTCATTTTATGATTTTCCCTTCCTCTTTGCACGCCTGGATACTGCCTGCTTTTCTGACGGATGTCGTCAATGGCTTTGTGCTGGTTCCGGTGGCGCTTGTTCTGACCGGCGCTATTTTGATCACGCTGGAAACCAGGACGATTATGATGATTACCGCTTTGCTGATTATTGCCGTTTTGGCTACCGCCGGATCGATCACTTGGGCAGTGCTGGATGATCTTGTTTCTCATCAGGCGATGGTCAGGAATTTTTACATTGCCGCCATTGTATCGGTTCTACTCCTGGTGATCGGATTTTTAGCTTCGATTGTTTTTGTCCGGAAAATGACCGATCCTCTGACCAAAATTACCCGCGCCGCGGAATCCGTGGAAAAGGGAAGCTATGATCTGGAAACATTGGACGGTATTTCGGGACGCAATGACGAATTGGGGCGGCTGGCTCGGGTTTTTGAACAGATGGCCGGGAAAGTTCTGGAAAGAGAAAAGAAATTGCAAAAGCAGGTGGAAGAGCTGCAAATCAAAATTGACCGGGAAAAACAGATTGCTGATGTTGCGGAAATTGTCGAGACGGAGTATTTCCGTTCGTTAAAAGAAAAGGCCCGGAAATTTCGGGCGTCATGAAAAGGAGAAAACATGGACACGATGGCGGCGGCAGTTTTTGACGGGAAGCTTGAGTATGTTCAGGATTATCCCGTAGCGGAAATCAAACCCGGATGGGCAAAAATTAAAATTGAATTGGCCGGCATCTGCAAAACCGATATGGAAATCATGAAGGGCTATATGGGATTTAAAGGTGTGCTGGGACATGAATTTGTAGGCGTGGTGGAAGCCTGTGCCGACCCTCAATGGATCGGAAAAAGAGTCGTGGGTGAAATCAATGCCGCCTGTGGACACTGTGACTGGTGCGCCCGCGATCTGGGCCGACATTGCCCGAACAGGACCACTTTGGGAATCTTCAACCACGACGGCTGTATGGCGCAATACTGCCAACTGCCGGTGGCCAACCTTTTAGTCATCCCGGAGGAGATTTCCAATGAACGGGCCGTCCTCACGGAACCTTTGGCCGCCGCCTGCGAGATTCTGGAGCAGTTGCCCGTCAGCGGCAAGGAAAGGGTTATTGTGCTGGGCGATGGAAGGTTGGGCATTCTTTGCGCCTGGGTTTTATCAACGGCGGTGGAAGATGTAACGGTTGTGGGACATCATCCGGAGAAGCTGGAGTCGGCAAAATGGCGGGGCATCCAAACCACCTTGAATGAAAAAGATCTTCCACCGGGCGCGGATATTGTGGTGGAGGCGACAGGCTCAGGGGCGGGCATTGTTTCGGCCATGTCCTTGTGCCGGCCGCGCGGAACGATTGTTTTAAAATCAACCGTAGCTATTTCCGGCGATGTCAATCTGGCGCCGGTGGTGATCAATGAGCTGAACATTCTAGGGTCTCGTTGCGGCCGGTTTGCCGACGCGCTGAATATAATGCGGAAATATCCCGATATGCCTCTTTCCCGTCTGATCACGGCGCGTTATCCGCTGGAGCAAGTGCAGGAGGCATTTGGACGGGCCACGCAAAGCGATGCGCTGAAAGTTCTGCTGGAAATCAGTCCGTGAGGGATGCCGCCGACTGCCCGCAAACAAGGCATTGAAGGAGGAACATAAGTGAAGTCAGATGTCAGCGATATGCTCCGGAAGCTCATTCGGACACAGGAAATTACGGATACCGAGGGAGAAGTCGTTTCCGAAGCGCCGGTGGAACTCACGACTCTGGGTGTTCCCCTGATCCGCAAAAGCAATAAACATTATGTAATCGATCTGACGAATACCCGGGTTTTTCGAAACTTGCATACTTTTGTGCAAATGTTGACGGAAGAGGTGATTGAGCAGTGCGGATTCGGCATTGCCGATATTATGGTGCGGCGCAAGGTTGATCGCGGGTTGACTCCGGAGCTTTGCGCGATCGGGCTGGACTGGATTATGATCTATGTCCGGTTGGATGCCGCCGACAGCCTGCCTTTTGACTATCGCAATTTCGGCAACTGCATGCAGGTGATTTTCCGCGCTTTGCAGACCGAAAAGTGGGGCGGCATTCTCTTTCCGGAATTCTTCGGGCTGAAAAATCAGGAAAACGATCTGAACAATCCCCCCGCGCTCCTCTTTCCGTTTCATCTTCATGACCGGGAAGAAAAAAACGGCAATTATTTTCTGGTGGAATACAGCCGCCCCGGCCGTTTTCTGCGCATTACCATCGAGGATGCCGCCGGCTCCCGCCTGCAATTAAAGCGGATTCCCCATCGCGTTGTGGATCAACTGGTTCGCCCCTCCTATTTTGCGGATATTTATCCAACGGCTGAAAAGATTCATCAGGGAATGCTGCATGAGGCCATGAACCACCGTTCTGAATATCAGGAAGATATGACCCGGCTCCCGGATTTTTTTGCCCATCTGCAACGCGAAGGGCTGCCTGATCTGCAAAAGATTCATTTTACCTGGCCGACGGATGACCGGCAGATGCTGTTTTTGGAAAATATTACCGCGGATGCGGCGACGGAATCCTTGATTATGCTCGTAAAAGAGATCCAGTTGCTGGATGATCCCCATGCGCTGAATTTATTATCCAAAGGTTATGTTGTTGAAATGATTGCCGGATCGTTTCATGTCTACTTTGATGTTTCCCGCTACGGCGCCTGCCTGAATGTGAGCTTTGATGAATTGCGTACGGCTTTGACAATGGAGAATTACCTTTCGAGCATGCCCGCTTTGCAAGGCGCATGCGAAAAACGTCAGGGAGCGCTGCATCCGGTGCGGATTTTCCTGATCCATCATATTACCGCGGAAGTGATCGGCCTGATCCAGGCATTGGAAGGTGCGGGATGCGCGGCGGTCAGCACATTTTTTGTCCAATATTTGGGCGTTGTTCCGGAGTCTTATCTGGAAACACTGATGTCTGTGCCCCGGGAAAAATTCCAGTTTTACAGCCTGCAGAAAATTGAGACCCGCCAAAATCTGGTCGGTTTTTATCAATTATCTCGTCAATTTACACCCCTGGCGGAGATGGAGGATATCAATAAGACGCTGCTGGCGGAAGACCTGAATTTTCTGGGGGCCATGCGTCTGGCTTCCGGACGCCTATTTTTGAAAGAAGTTGTGCTTGCCCGGCAAAATAAAGAACCGCTGCTCCTGGTGGAAGACGGCGGCTATCTGGCGCCGCTTCTCAATCGTTTTTGCCTGGAGATGAAAACCGTCGGCGAGGTTTTTGACTATTTTCATTTGTCTTTGCCCGACGGCGATGAAAAACTTTTTTTCAGCGACTGGCTTGCCGGGACTTTTCTGGGCAGCGTTGAACATACCCGAAACGGCTATGACTACAATAATGAAGTATATCAAGAATTTGGCAGGCTGCAGTTTCCCGCCGTCAGCATTGCTCTGTCCAGACTCAAAAGAGGCCCGGAAGCCAAAGAATGCGCCCTGTCGATTCTCAATGCCACGGAAAATATTCTCAACCGGCTGGGGATGCTTTTTTCGAGGCGGACGATAACGCTTCTCGGATCGTCCGGAGCGATTGGGAATTTCCTAAAGCAGGAACTTCTCCATCGCGTCTCGGGCAGTCATCTTTTTGGCGTGGATATCGCCGCACCGGAAAATTCCAGTCAGAACATGACGGAAGTGAAAACGCTCGATGACCTGGGAAAAGACGCTATCATCCATACCGATATGTTCATCGGCGTGGTCGGCCATTCGATCTTGCGGCAAAAGCATCTTGAAGAAATTATGCTGTACAGCCGGCATCGAAAAATATTCTTCATCAGCGGTTCGACCAAAACAGTGGAATTTGCCGACGTGCAGGATTATCTGCAATCCCTTCGCGACGCGGTAAGCCCTTGCGTCCGGGGACGGGCGGTGCAAGTGGAATTTAATGCCCTGCGTGATCTTCAAACCGGCATTCTGCAAGGCTATGAGGCTGCCATTTCCTTTCCCGAGGATCCGTCGAAAAACAAGATTATGTTTTTATTGGGCGAGCTGATGCCCATTAATTTTCTCTATTATGGCATTTCCCGCGAGATTGTGGACGAGGTTATGGCGCAGTTGTTTACGCTGTCCTGTGGTTTTGTGAGTCGGCAGCGCTCCGAAGATAAACTGCCATCCGCGCTTTTCGCGGTGGATTACGAAATCGACGGGGAAGCCGGGGCAATTTCTTTTGACGGTAAAAGCCGGACATAAATCAGGGAAAATCAGGAGGCGATGACGACGGGGGGCGGCCATCCGTTTTTGCATCCATCTTTCTGCGAAACTCAATTTTGTCAAAACATTTCCTGTTCAAAACATTGGCTTGACAAATCCGGATTAAGGATATAAATGCTCAAACCTTATTTCTAAGGCTCGATTACGGTGGATCCCCCCATCTGGCAGAGACTCTTCCATGTGCGGGGAATTTTTTTTCGTAGAATCCGGGCGGCCATTTTGTGAAAGGGATGCACCATGAAGTTTGACGATCAGAAAATACGCAATATCGGAATCAGCGCGCACATCGACTCCGGTAAAACCACACTCAGCGAGAGGATTCTGTTTTATACCAAGAGAATTCACGCGATCCATGACGTGAAAGGCAAAGACGGTGTGGGTGCCACCATGGATTCGATGGACCTGGAAAAGGAGCGCGGCATCACCATTGCATCGGCCGCTACCTACTGCGAATGGAAGGGTCATGAAATCAATATCATCGACACGCCCGGCCACGTGGATTTCACGATTGAAGTGGAAAGGTCCCTGCGCGTGCTGGACGGCGCGATTCTGGTTCTGTGCTCCGTCGGCGGCGTTCAGTCCCAGTCCATCACCGTCGATCAGCAGATGAAGCGCTACAAGGTTCCCTGCATTGCGTTTATCAATAAATGCGACCGCAGCGGCGCCAATCCATTCCGCGTGATTGAACAGCTTCGCACTAAACTCGGCCATAACGCCGTGGCCATGCAGATTCCCGTCGGTCTGGAAACAGAGCTGGAGGGCGTGGTCGATCTGGTGGCGATGAAAGCCGTTTATTTTGACGGAGAAAGCGGCGAAGAGGTCCGCGTGGAGGACATTCCGCCACATTTACGGGCTGAAGCAGCAGCCAAAAGAGAAGCGCTGGTCGATGCCGCATCATTATTTTCCGACGAATTAACGGAAGCGATTCTGGAGGAGAAGGAAATCTCCCCCGAGCTTCTTTACACCGCCCTGCGCAGAGGGACATTGAAGAGGGAGCTGACCCCGGTTTACATGGGATCCGCTTATAAAAACAAAGCGATTCAGCCCCTGCTTGACGGAGTGACCTATCTGTTGCCCGCCCCGTCGGAAGTGGAGAATGTCGCCCTGGACATGAATCATCATGAAGAACCGGTCGTTCTGACCGGCGATCCGGAAAAGCCGATCATCGCGCTGGCGTTCAAGCTGGAAGACGGCCAGTACGGACAGCTTACCTATATCCGCGTTTATGAAGGGACCATCGAAAAAGGCTCGACCATCGTGAATGTCCGCAACGGCAAGAAAGTCAAGGTCGGCCGCGTCGTCCGGATGCACGCCGATCAGATGGAAGACGTCGATTCTTTGCGCGCCGGCTACATCGGCGCCCTCTTCGGGATAGAATGCTCGTCGGGAGACACGTTTGTGTCGCCGGGGATCAATATGACCATGACCTCGATGTACGTGCCGAAGCCGGTCATTTCGCTGGCGATCGTGCCGAAAGACAACAAGGCGCAAATGGCCATGTCCAAAGCCCTGAACCGCTTTTCCAAAGAGGATCCGACGTTCAAGACGCATGTGGATCCGGAAACCAACGAGACCATCATCGAAGGCATGGGCGAGCTGCATCTGGACATCTATGTCGAGCGAATGAAGCGCGAATACAACGCGGAAGTGACCACAGGCAATCCCCGTGTAGCGTACCGGGAAACCATTACGCAGCGGGCCGATTTCAACTACACGCATAAAAAGCAAACCGGCGGCTCCGGGCAGTTCGGACGCATTGCCGGCTACATCGAACCGATCAGCGACGCGGAATTTGTTTTTGAAAATAAGATATTCGGCGGCGCCATTCCCACGCAGTATATTCCCGCGTGCGAAAAAGGTTTCCGGCAGAGCATGGCCAAAGGGCCCAAGCTGGAGTTCCCGATTACCGGCGTGAAAGTCGTGATCGATGACGGCGCGTCGCACGCCGTGGATTCCTCGGACATGGCGTTTCAGGCGGCGGCCCGCGGCGCCTTTCGGGACGCCTATTTGCGCGCCAAACCCGTCGTTCACGAGCCGATCATGAAAGTCGTCGTTGAATCGCCGACGGAATTTCAGGGGTCCGTGATGGGACTCCTCAATCAGCGGCGCGGCATGATCATCGGTTCGCAGGACGAAGGCGTCATGTGCGTCATTGAATCTCAGGTGCCGCTGGGGGAAATGTTCGGTTTTTCAACCATCCTTCGCTCCGCGACGCAGGGCAAGGCGCAGTTTACCATGGAATTTGCCCTTTACCGCCAGGTGCCGCAATCGATTGCGGAGAAAATCGCCCTGGAAGCGGCCAAGAACAAGAAAACGGCGGCGTAATACAGAGGCGATAGGCTATAGGCAATGGGCGATAGGTAATGGTGGTGAGCAGGGCTTTAAGACGGGAAGACAATGTCATCCATTTAACGTATGAGGACATGATGATGATTAAGAAAGAAATCATAGAGAGAAATCCGCTGTTGAACCTGGGATTCGAACGGGAATATATCCTGGCCGACGGAGGATTGGGTGCGGTTCTGGCCCACGCCGGCGTCGGCAAAACGGCGCTGCTCGTACAGACGGCGCTGCATGCCATGATGCATGAACAGCCCGTGCTGCATGTCAGCCTGAACGACGCGGTCAGCAAGGTGGATTTGTGGTACCGCGAATTATTCAACGACATGGCCTCAAAATATGATTCCACGGAAATTACCCAATACTGGGAAAATATGCTTAATTACCGGTTTATCATGACCTTCCGGGTGGAAGGATTCAGCGTTCCGAAGCTGGAGGAGCGTCTGGCCGACCTGATGCAGCAGAATATTTTCAAGCCGCACACCGTTATTCTGGACGGCCTGAAATTTGATGAATCCGGGCGGGGGCTGTTGGTGGAATTGAAGGAAATGGCCGGAAAATACGCCATGCGCATCTGGTGCACCGTTCACACGCATCGTCATGAACCGCCCAAGGAAGATGGATTGCCTCTTTCTTTCCTGCATGTGGCGGATCTTTTTGATGTGCTGGTGCAGTTGTCTTCCCAGGGGCCCGAAGTTTATATTAAAGCCCTCAAGGGCCAGTTGCCCGATTCCCGGCAGGATGCCCTGCTGCTCGATCCGGCGACCATGCTGATCAAATCGTAAAAAAAGGAGGCAGTCCGACGGACTGCCTCCCCTGTTTTTGCTTCCGGTTTTTTGGTTTGTCAAAACCGATAGCTTCCGTCTATTCCTTGTATAGATTGTTGAGCATGTCCCCGTATTTATCCATGACTGCCTGGCGTTTGAGCTTCATGGTCTGCGTGAGCATGCCGCTTTCCAGCGTGAAATCCTCCAGAATGAAGGCGAATTTCTGGGGAACTTCATAAGATCCTATCGTTTTTCTCAGGTGGTTCTGCACCTCGGCGGTCAGCAATTCCTTGAAGTTGCGGCCGGCGGGATTGCTGGGATCGAACAGGCTTTCCGGTTCCACGGACAAATTCAGTTTCTCGGCCATCTGCTTGAGCAGCTTCATGTCGGGAACAATCAGACCTACGTTGTATTCCTGACCGGCCCCGTAAATCATGGCGTTCAGGATCCACGGCAGGACCTTCATTTCCAGTTCGACGGCGTCCGGATGGATGTATTTGCCGTTGGCCAGCTTGTATTCTTCCTTGAAGCGGCCCGTAATGAACAGAAACCCGTCGTTGTCGAGGCGTCCCCGGTCTCCGGTGCGCACGCCGCGCATTCCATTCATTTCCACGATCACTTCTTTTGTTTTTTCCGGTTTGTTGTGGTAGCCGATCATGCACTGGGGGCCGAAGCAGATGATTTCGCCGTCGTCGCCGCTGTCACCCGTCCGCGACCGGTCGATCACCACCTTGGTTTTGTTGATCGGTTTTCCGACAGACCCCAGGCGGTTGCCCATCAGCGGCGAGTTGATGGTAATGGCTGGAGACGTTTCGCTCAGCCCATAGGCGTCATAGGTCGGGATGCCCACATCGATGAAGAATTTGGCGATTTCCACGTTCATCGGGGCGCTGCCGGTCACCGCGTTGTCGAGGCGTCCGCCAAAGCGATCACGAATCTTGGCCAAAACGATTTTGTCCAGAAGCTTGTATTTCAGACCGACCTTGCCCGTTTCCCGTTTTTGCTTTGCCGCCGCCAGCGCCATTTCAAAGAGCTTCAGCTTCAGCCCGCCTTCCTCCCTCATTTTGGCCCAGACGCCGTTATAGACTTTGTTGAACACCCTGGGTACTGTAATCATAAACGTCGGCTGAATCTTGGGCAGATCATCGATCAGGGTTTCGACGGATCCCATGATGCCGATAGAGCCTCCCCGCAGCATGAAGGCGTGCAGGTCCGCCGTAATGCCGAAAGAGTGCGCCCACGGAAGCATGGAGATGCACCGGCTCTGCTCGGTCAGGTTCAAAAACCAGGCCAGCCCGGCCTTGACGTTTTCCGCCAGATTGCCGTGGGAAAGAAGCACTCCCTTGGGCTCGCCTGTGGTTCCCGAAGTGTAGATCAGGACGGCGACGTCGGAGTATTTGGGCTTCTGGGAGGCAACGGGCTTTTCGGCGCCTTTTTTCTCCAGGGCGGCCATCGTCTTGTCCCCCGTGCCCTCAATCAGATAGATGTGCTGGAGCGTTGGAATTTCCGAGGGGAAATTTTTCACCTTTTCCAGAATCTCCGGTTTGGAAACGAGCAGGACCTTGACGGCGGCGTCCTTGATGATGTATTTCCACATCGTCACCAGTTCTTTTTCGTACATCGGAACATAGGCGGCGCATAGCCCCTGCGTGGCCATTTCTCCGATCAGCCATTCCTTGCGGTTGTTCGCGATGATTCCGACCGTGTCTCCGGCTTTGACCCCGAGCGACGCAAGGCCGGCCCGCAAATTGTTCACGCGGGTTGCGATTTGCGCGTAGGTTACCCACTGATACACCCCGGAAGAATCTTTCTCTCCAATAAAAAGATTATTGGCGTATCTGGCGGCGCTGTTTTCAAAAATCTCCACCAGATTGTCCGGGGCCTCATACGTGTTTTGATACTCACCATATTCAAAAATCGCCATAAACCCTATCGCTCCTTTCGAAATTTGATTAAGAGTTGCAGTAAACGGATCTGTAAATTTTTGTTCGGTTATGTTTCGTTAGTCAATGGATTAAGCCGGACGCTTCTCTATCTAACGACGTTTGATGACATCTTGTTGCATTCAAAGAATTGAAACCCGGAAAGAGCGCTGAGGGAGTGAGCGAAGAATCGGCTGAATAACCGTCTTTCCGATGCTTCTCTATATGGGAAAAACCAACGGCAAGTCAAGAGGTTTTTTATTTTTTGTTCCGGATGCCCAGCGATTCGCACAGAATTTCCGCCGGATCGAACGCATCCATTGTGGAAAGGCCGGAAAGCTGCATGCGGCACGATCCGCAATCGGCGACAATCGCCTCCGCCCCCGTTTTGCGAATCAGCGATACGGCCCGCGCGCCCAATTCGCAAGCCGCGGCTTCGTTGGTTTTTTTGAACCCGTAGCTGCCGGAGAGTCCGCAGCAGGCGTCATCGAGAATCGCTACGTCCAGCCCCGGAATCCGCTTCATCAGATCGGCGGCCGGGTAGCCGATTTTCAGCGCGCGCAGGTGGCAGGGAATATGGTAGGCCAGCGAGCGGTTGACTTCCCGAAAGACGGGAGAGATCTCGCGCTCCGCGATCAGCTTGAGCAGGTATTCATGCAGGTCGTAGCTGTTTTCCGCGATTTTTTTTGCCTCGGGAATTTCCAGAATCCCCTGGTAATCCTGCAGCAGACACAAACCGCAGGAGGTGCAGGTATAGACGATGTCGTATCCCGCGTCGATATAATTGGAAAGGGAAGCGACGTTTTTTTGCGCAAAGGTTCGCGCCAGCGCCAGATTGCCGTTTCCCAGCGCGGGCAGTCCGCAGCACACCTGGGGAGGCAGGACAACGTTGATTTGAAAGGACTGAAGCATTCGAATGATTTTTCTTCCGATGTCGGGCCGGTAGAAGTTGATGAAGCAACCATAGAAGAAAGCGACCTTCCGGTTTCCGCGGCTGCGGGTTTTCTTTTCCCCGCTGAGGGTTTTGAAGCTGAATTTGGGGAAGGGGATATAGGTCGCGATGCCCATTTGCCCGAGGATTTTTTTGCCGATTTTGGTGGCGGCGATCCGGTTGGCCAGCGGCGCCGTCATCGATCCGAGCGCCGAAAGGTAGTAGTTGTTGGCAAAGAGCAGGTGCGCCGGCGAGTGGGGATGCTCCATGCCGTAGCGCTGCTGAACCCGGAGAATGATTTGCGCCGGCTCCACGCCGCAGGGACAGGCCATTTCGCAGCGTTTGCACTGGCTGCAAAGCAGCACCCAGTCGTCGATGGATTTTTCGCGGCCGATGCGGAAGCGCTGGGCGTCGGGCCCCGCCTGCTTGGGGCCGGGAAATTCCGGCTGGACCCGGAACACGGGGCAGTTTTCCACGCAAATCGTGCAGCGGATGCAGTGCTCGAACGTCATTTCAGCCTCTCCAGGCAGGACCGGGCCGCGGCCCGTCCCGTGGCGATCGCAAAGCCGTGTCCGCAGCCGTTTTTCAGCGTTTCCGTACGGGCGAGAATGGAGCCGCAGACAAAAATATTGTTCCAGGGGGAGCCTTGCGGGCAAAACGCCTCATCCACGGGAATGCCCGCCTGGCCGATGCCGTGGTTCATGGAAAAATAATCCTGTTCAAACCAGTCATCCCGGTTTTCCGGCGCGAAGACCGGCAGATTAAAAACCTTTTCCACGATCCGATCCCGGTTCGCGTAGAGCCCCCCGCCGACAAAGGAGCCGGTGGCAAGGATAAAAGCCCGGGCGTTGAGGCTGTTGGGCCTGCCCTGCGCCTCGGTCGTAACCGCTTCAATCTGGCGGCCCGATTTTTCGACGCCGACAACCGGCCAGTTCCAGTAGATCACGCCTCCGCGCCGCCGTAGATGGTCCTTCATGACGTTAAACAGCCTTCTTCCGGGCATCGACGGTGGAAGCGTGGGGATTTCAAAGACGGGGCGCTCCAGCCGGGATTCGATTTGATTCAATACGAAAGACGAAGATTCCAGGCCCAGCACCGCGGGGAAAGCGATCTTGTCTTCACGGATATTCTGCCGCTCCAGCCACAGCAGAAAGGTTTCCAGAAAGGCGCGGTCCTCAAAATGGGCGGCGATGCCCATGGTGGTGGAAACGCCGGCATCGTAAGAGGAAAAGGAGGCGTTGCGAAGGCGGGAGAGCAGATAGCCTGGATAAAAATCCTTGAGGCCGGTGAAGGTGATGAGGTGAATTTTTTCTTCGTCGCTTTGCGGGGAGGCGTGCATCGTCGCGGGCACCAGGCAGGTGGTTTTAAACGTGCCGATGGCCGAAAGAACGAGGCGGTTTTCTTCCAGCGTCCCCTCATAGGGCATGTCCATGTCCGCCATCATCCGCCGGAAGTCTTCGAGGGCCTGCTTCAGCGTCTCCGGGGAGACCCGATGAAAGGGATGTTCATCGGGAAGACCTGCGATCCCATGAAGCGGTTGGTCGCTTCGTGAGCAGACGTCAATGCAGCCGGTGGACAGGCAGGCGGTCGGTTCGCCGGCGGTGACCAGCGCCACGCGCAATTTCTGTTCGGCAAGCCAGGCGGCCGCGGTAAGACCCGCCGCGCCCGCGCCGATGACAATGACATCGTATTCAATGACGCTCACGGGTTTTCTCCATGGCCAGAATGCCCAGATAGATGTATTCGACCAGCTGCTCCTCCCGCAGTTGATCTCCCCACAGAGCGTAGCGGATGCCGCGGAAGCGTCTTTGCAGAAATTCCCGAAGCGACTGCATGGACTGCTGGGCCGTCAGAACCTCCATGTCGTGCATGACGCCCAGCGCGCGAAAGGTGCAGAAGCCTCCCTGGCAGGGGCCCATGCCGAGGCGTGTCCGGTGCGAAATGTCGCCCACGTGGCGGGTGCCGGTTTCCTGAATAATTTTTTCCACGCTGCCGCGGCTCACGAGTTCGCATTCGCACAGGATGTTTTTCATGTTTGCCAGACGTTTGGACAGGGGATACCCGCTGAGCTCCTCCTGGCCGTCCAGCGGTTGATCGGCCGTTTCACAGTCGTGCTTCAGATTGAAGGCGTTCATAATCGTATCGACCATTTTTTCCGCCATCAGCCGGAAGGTGGTGAGCTTGCCGCCGACGATGCTGTACAGGCCGTTCTGGTGGTCGATAATCTGAAAGCCGCGCGAGATTTCCCGGCTGTCCATCTTTTGCGATCTGAGCAGGGGGCGGACCCCCGAAAAAGCGCGGATGATGCGGGCCCGGTTGAAATGCGGAATCATTCGGCCGGCCTCGCTGATGATGGCGTCCACCTCCGCGGACTGGGTCGAGAGAGCATCCGGATCTTCCACAGCCAGCGACGTGGTGCCGGCCAGACAGACCGCTTCGTTGGGAACAATGATATCCCCGTCCGAAGAAGGCCGCAGGCGGTTGATGACCATGTCGGTCAGGCGGTGATTGGTGATGACCAGGCTGCCTTTGGAGAGCGTCAGGGGCACTTCGCAGCCGGCCAGCCTGGCCACGAGGTCGGCCCAGGCGCCGGAGGCATTGACCAGAATGTTGCCGTGGATTTCCTTTACTTCGCCCGTGGCCGCGTCGGTGGCTTTAACGCCGATGCAGCGTCCGTGGGACTGGACGATTTCCGTAACCCGGTGGCGGATGAAGCTTAGGCCTCCCTTCATCTGCGAGGTTTTCATATTGAGCAGGCACAAGCGGAAAGGATCGATCGAGCAGTCGGGAACCCGGATCGCCTCCTCGATCTCCGGGTTCAAATTGGGCACAAGCTCCAGCGCTTTGGTGGAAGAAAGAATTTCGGTCGGGATGCCGATGTCATCGCAGCTTCGCAAAAACCTTTCCCGGAAGAGCTTGGAATCGCCGGGCAGCCTCACGAACAATCCGCCGGTGCGCTCCACGCATTTTTCACCGATGCGCCGCAGGATCATGTTTTCATCGAAGCACTCTTTGGCCGCGATGGGATCGGACACCGCATAACGGCCGCCGCTGTGCAGCAGTCCGTGGCAGGCGCCGGTGGCCCCCGCCGCGAAATCGCCCTTTTCAATCAGGCAGTGAGGGATGCCCCGAAGAGCCAGGTCTCGGGCAATGCCGCACCCCGTGGCTCCTCCGCCGATAATGATGACATCCGTCTTGATCATTCGATCTGATTTTTCCCCTTCTTTCCAGCCGTAGGGAACGGTCGCGACCGTTCCCTACATCTCCTCTTCCCATCCCCTGGCGCATTCCACCGCTTTTTTCCAGCGGGCATAGAGTTTCTGGCGCCGTTTTTCATCCATGGTGGGCTCGAATCTCCGGTTCACTCTCCGTTTCTCTGAAATCGTGGCCTGGTCGCTCCAGAATCCCGTGGCCAGACCCGCCAGATAGGCGGCGCCCAGGGCCGTGGTTTCAATGATTTCCGGACGCTCCACCGGGACGTCGAGGATGTCCGACTGGAACTGCATGAGAAAGTTGTTGGCGCAGGCGCCGCCGTCCACGCGAAGTTCGCACAAATCAATGCCGCATTCGCTGCGCATCAGCTCCAGAACATCGCGCGTCTGGTAAGCGATGGATTCCAGCGTGGCGCGGATAATGTGGTTGCGGTTTGCACCGCGGGTGAGTCCGACGATAGCGCCGCGGGCGTACATGTCCCAGTAGGGTGCGCCCAGGCCCACAAAGGCGGGCACCAGATACACTCCCTGCGTGTCGGGAACTTTTGTCGCGAAATACTCGCTGTCTTTGGCATCGTAAATAACGCGCAGGCTGTCGCGCAGCCACTGAATCGCCGCGCCCGCCACGAAGATGCTGCCTTCCAGGGCATACTCCACTTTGCCGCCGACGCCCCAGGCGATGGTCGAAAGCAATCCCTTTTCCGAACGAGCCGGCTTTTCCCCCGTGTTCATCAACATGAAACAGCCTGTGCCGTATGTGTTTTTGACCATGCCGGGCGTGAAGCAGGCCTGGCCGAACAGCGCCGCCTGCTGGTCTCCCGCGTCTCCGGCAATGGGAATTTCACCGCCCAGAACGCGCGCGTCCGTCACACCGTACACGGCGGAAGAGGGCTTGACCTCCGGCAGCATGCAGGCGGGAATATCCAGCTTTTCCAGAAGAAACGAATCCCATTTCAGATCCCGAATGTTGTACAGCATCGTGCGCGAAGCGTTGCTGTAGTCCGTGACGTGGACTTTTCCGCGGGTGAGGTTCCAGATCAGCCAGGTATCGACGTTGCCGAAGAGCAGTTCGCCTTTCCGCGCCCTGTCGCGGGCACCTTCGACATGATCGAGAATCCATTTGAGCTTTGTCCCCGAGAAATAAGCGTCCACCACCAGCCCCGTGTTTTCCCGAATGGTGTCTTCAAGCCCGGCGGCCTTCAGCTCGTCGCAGATGGCGGCAGTCCTGCGGCACTGCCAGACAATGGCATTATAGACGGGCCTGCCGGTGGCTTTGTCCCAGACGATGGTGGTTTCGCGCTGATTGGTGATGCCGATCGCCGCAATCTCTTCGGGGGAGATGCCGGTGGCGGCCATCACTTCGCTGGCTGCGCCGCGCTGCGAACCCCATATTTCCATGGGGTCATGCTCCACCCAGCCGGCCTGGGGATAAATCTGTGAAAATTCGTTTTGAGCGATTTTTACTACGACGCCTTCCCGGTCATAAATCACTGCCCGCGAACTGGTCGTGCCCTGGTCAAGAGCTAAAATGTAGGATTTCTTCATCGGCCACTCCTGAACAAAATCAATATTGACGCGCACTATGACATAATACAATGGTTTTTGCCAAAGAAAAAAGGCGGCACTCCGCCGTTGGCGCGCTTTGAAGAGCCTGCCGCTCTATAAAAACATTTGACAGGAGAAGCCCGGCGAGGATAGTCTGCTTCAGAACAAAAACCTCATCACCGGAAGTGCAAAACCATGGCCACAACCATCTTTTACTATACCGGCACCGGCAACTCCCTGTGGACCGCCCGCAGACTGGCTTCTCTTCTGGAAGAGGCACAATGTGTTTCCATGAAGCGTTGCACGGATGCAAAGGTTGACTGCGGCGCCCGGCGGATCGGCCTGGTTTTCCCGGTGCACATCTGGGGGGTGCCGCCGCCCGTCGTCGAATTTGTCAGGCGGCTGAACGTCGATCCGGCCCAATACCTGTTCGCGATGGCCGTCAACGCAGGCCAGGTCGCCGCCACCCTGATTCAGTTGCAGAGCATTTTACAAGAGAAGCAGCTTCGTCTCTCATCCGGATTTTCCATCGATCTGCCCAGCAACTATATTCCCTGGGGCGGAGCCCCGGCCCCCGACAAGCAGCAAAAGAAATTTGACGCGGTGCTTGATAAATTAAACCGGATCGCGGCGGTGGTTCGGGGTGGGGAAGAAAGTCCGCCGGAAAAGGGGCCCTTCTGGCAGAATTGGATTTTGTCCGCGCTTTACCGAATTTCGCTGCCGCATGTCACCGGGATGGATAAATCTTTTTTTGCCGATGAAAAATGCAGCGCCTGCGGGATTTGTGAAAAAATCTGCCCCGCGCGCAATATTGAGATGGCAGGAAGCAAGCCGGCCTGGCACCACCGCTGTGAACAATGCTTTGCCTGCCTCCAGTGGTGTCCGGAAGAGGCGATCCAGTACGGCAAAGGCACCCGGAACAAAAAACGCTACCGCCATCCGGAAATTTCATTGAAGGATATGCTGGCTTAAAAAAGAGATGGCATAGTTATGTCATTCTGACGGATTTTTTTTCGAAATCCTTCATTGGATAATGTTTGACATTGCCCGTTATGAGAGTGGCCTTGTGGATTGCGCACGTGGCGGCTATCAGGCAGTCGTCCAGCTCCAATTGATGACTATTAATGGTGCGTCGGTAATCTCCCGCCAGGGCTGCAATATTTCTGTCAACATCAATCACCAGAAGGCTATCCAGTAATTTTTCAGTTGCCTCTTGCTCTGTTTCCTTCATGCCCGCATGTATCTCA
>JAQVQT010000077.1 GCA_028701435.1 Smithellaceae bacterium
GTTTATACGCCCAGAGACTACCATACCGCCATTCCCGGATTTGTTTACGGCGGACTCATTGCTTCGCTCATCGACTGCCACTCTACCGGCACCGCGTCGGCCGCAAAATACCGCGAGGAAAACAGGGAAATGGGCTCTGATCCACCGGTTCGTTTTGTGACCGCTTCCCTGCACGTGGATTTCCTGCTGCCCACGCCGATCGGCGTTCCTCTTGAAGTCCGCGGCAAAGTCAAACTCGTCAAGGGAAAGCGCGTGGTGGTTGAGGCGCGCCTGCTGGCCGAAGGAAAGGTCTGCGCGAAAGGCGAGGTCGTAGCCGTCCGAATGCCGGAAAACATGAGGCCGGCCAAATAAAATATGAACAGCCCGAAAATGGTAATGCTATGAGGATTAATTCCGTTAAAACTTTTTATTTCAGCGCCACGGAAACGACAAAGAAAATTACCACGGGGATTGCCGAAAAGCTTGCGGCCGGTTCCGGGAACAAGTCCGTCGTAAATGTTGATTTTACATTGCCGGAGGCCAGAAAAGAGCCTGCGTTTTTTGCTGAACATGATATTGTCGTGGCCGGCCTGCCCGTTTATGCGGGCAGGGTTCCCAATGTATTGTTAAAATATCTCAATACCATCAAAGGGAACGGCGCGCTGGCCATCGCCGTGGTGGTTTACGGCAACCGCCATTATGACGATGCGCTGATCGAATGGCGGGATATTCTGGAATCAAGGGGATTCAAAGTGATTGCCGCGGGCGCGTTCATCGGCGAACACTCCTTTTCCAGAATCCTGGGGCAAAACCGTCCTGATCAACAGGACCTGTCTCGCGTCAAGGAATTTGCCGGGTTGATTTATCAAAAGCTCACGGCTGCTCAAAGTGCTGTGGAAACCGTGTCCGTTCCGGGGAAAAACCCTTACCAGCCCTATTATCGGCCCAAAGACAAGGACGGCAATCCCGTCTCCATCCTCAAGGTGGTTCCCCAAACCAGCGACGACTGCATTCATTGCGGCCTCTGCGTCAGTCTTTGTCCCGTGGGTTCCATTGATGCAAATGATGAATCCGCCATAACGGGGATCTGCATCAAATGCTGCGCCTGCATTAAAAACTGTCCGGTGGAGGCAAAGTATTTTGACGACGAAAATTACCTGTGGCACAAACAGGAATTAGAGGTTGCCTTTACTTCCCCTCGCCGGGAACCGGAATGGTTTTTATAAACGTCCGGCTCGTTGACATAGATCAATGCAATGGCTTCCGCCATCTGTTAAGTATTTTTCAAGAAAATTGAACCATTCACTATAACCATTTGAAAAAATTTACTCATTTTCAACAACAGGAGCAATTCATGGCAAACCGAAAGAGAATCATCGTGATCGGCGGATCGGCCGCCGGCCCCAAGGCGGCGGCCAAGGCCCGCAGGATCGACAATGACGCCGAAGTCATCATTCTGCAAAAAGAAGCGGATCTTTCGATGGCGTCCTGCGGCTATCCGTATTACGTGGGCGGCTTTTTCAATGACCGCAACCAACTTTTGTGCACCTCCACCGGCGTTGTGCGAAATCCGATCTTTTACCTCAACGCCAAAGACATTGACGCGGAAGTAAACACGGAAGTCACAGGCATCGACACTAAAAATCATTCCATCACTTTCAAAAATATCGTTACTGGTAAAACCGGCGAGCTGACCTACGACAAACTGGTCATCGCTACGGGCGCCGTCCCGCGCATGCCGCCGGTGCCGGGTGTGGAGCTCGACGGCATCACGACGCTGCAATCGATGAAAGACGCTGATTTTCTGCGTAAGATTCGCGACGAAGGCACCATCAAGAAAGCCGTCGTCATCGGCGGGGGCCTGATCGGCATTGAAACCTGCGAAGCGCTGCAACTGGCGGGAATTGAAATCACCGTGATAGAACTTCTGCCTCAACTGCTGACCTTTCTGGATTGGGAGCTGGCGAAAATCGTCGAAAACCATGTCAAAAGCAAAGGCGCCAATGTCATTACCGAAAACGGCATCGCGGCCTTTCTGGGCGAAAATGGAAAGCTCACCGCGGTCAAATTGCAAAACGGCACGGAACTGCCCTGTGAACTGGCGGTCGTGGCCATCGGTGTGCGCCCCAATGTCAAGCTGGCCAAAGAGGCGGGTCTGAAAATCGGCGAACTGGGCGGCATTGACGTCAATGAGTACATGCAGACCTCCGATCCGGACATTTACGCCGTGGGCGACTGCGTTGAAACGTTAAACCGCATTACCGGCAAAAAAGTGCACGCGCCTTACGGCGATCTGGCCAACCTCCAGGGCCGCGTAGCCGGGGAAAACGCCGCTTCCACCAACTGCGTGACCTTTCCCGGAACCATTCAAACCGGCATCTGCAAGGTATTTGATTTTGCTGCAGGCTCCACGGGTCTTTCCGAAACGGTCGCCAAACGTCTGGGCTATTCGGACATGATAACCGTGATGAACGCCAGCCCCGACAAGCCGGGTTTCATGGAAGGCAAGCTCCTCCTGACCAAGCTCATCGCGGAGCGGAAAACGGGCCGGATCTTAGGCGCGCAGTGTATCGGTCCCGGCAATGTCGCCAAACAAATTGCTCAGTGGGCCATGGCCATTCAGGGCAAGTTAACCGTCGAGGACCTTGTCAATGCCGACCTGCCTTACGCGCCGCCTTTTTCGCTGGCGATTGATCATTTTGTCGCCACGGCTCACCTGATGCAGAACAAAATGAAAGGACGCCTCAAGGGCATTAGCTGCAAGGAAGTTCATGACAAGCTCAAAGCGGGTGAAAAGCCGTTTATCATTGATACACGAGGTCCGGAGGAATTCGAAGAAATGCGCCTGGGCATCGGCGAGACGCTGATCCCGCTGGGCGCGATCCGCAAGCGCCTTCAGGAATTGCCGAAGGATAAGAACAAAGAAATCATCTGCTACTGTAAAATATCCCTGCGCGGATACGAAGCGGCGCTGGCATTGGAGGGCAATGGTTGGAAAAACGTCAAGGTGATGGAAGGCGGCATCATGGCCTGGCCGTATCCGAGAGAAAAATAACTAAAAACAAGAAAGGAGGTAATAATCTATGGCTGAGGAAATCAAGGCCGGCTGCGCCCGTCCCACGGGCGGACCGGTCGGAGAAAAACCGGCGGCAAAAAAAGGAACAACCGAAGAACCCGTCATCAAGGAGGTGAAAAGCATGGTCACAGTGGGAAAGAAGGCACCCGATTTCACGGCGCCCGCGTATCAGAAGGGGAAATTCATCAATGTGAAGTTGTCCGACTATCTGGGTAAGTGGGTGGTGCTGTGCTTCTATCCCGGAGATTTTACGTTTGTTTGAGCCACCGAAATCTCTGCGGTCGCAGAGAAATATCCCGAATTTCAAAAACTGGGCGTCGAAGTTTTGTCCATGAGCGTGGACAGCGTTTTTGTCCATAAGATGTGGAACGATCATGAACTGTCCAAAATGGTCAAAGGCGGCATCCCCTTCCCGATGCTCTCCGACGGGGGCGGTAAAGTGGGAGATGTATTTGGCGTTTACCTTCAGGATGCAGGCGTCGAAGCCCGCGGCCGGTTCATCATTGATCCCGACGGCATCATTCAGGGCTTTGAAGTCCTTACCCCGCCGGTAGGCCGTAACGTGATGGAGAGCATCCGGCAGATTCAGGCTTTCCAGCATGTGCGCAAAACCAAGGGCGCGGAGGCCACGCCGTCCGGATGGAAACCCGGCAAACCCACGATTAAACCCGGTCCCGACCTGGTGGGCAAGGTCTGGGAAGTCTGGAAAACCAAAATGGCGTTTGACGATTGATTCTTTTAGACAACCGGCGGCGGGCGGCCCCGTTCTTGAGCCGCCCGCCGCAAAAACATTCCAGCCGGGAGAAAGAAAATGGCACTCGTCACGGCGGCAGGCATCACGAAGGACTACCGAACGGAAGAACTGACCGTGCCGGCCTTGCGGAATCTTAATTTTGAAATCGAACCCGCCTCATTTGTTTCTTTTGTCGGTCCGTCAGGCAGCGGCAAGACAACGCTTTTGAACCTGATCGGTTGCCTGGACAAACCCACTGCCGGCAGGCTCACCGTGGCGGGAACCGATGTCGGAACACTGGGCCGGAAAGAAAGCGCCGCCTTTCGGGGAAATCATCTAGGCTTTATCTTTCAAGACTTCAACATGATCCCCGTGCTGACGGTTTATGAAAACATCGAATATCCCCTGATCATGGTCCAGAATATCCCCTTCCGGGAGCGCAAGGAAAGAATTTCCCGCATGCTTGCCGCGGTAGGAATGGATGATCAGGGCGGCAAATACCCCCACCAGATTTCCGGCGGTCAGAAGCAGCGGGTGGCCATCGCCCGCGCGCTGGTAACGAATCCCGCGCTGGTTCTGGCCGATGAACCCACGGCCAATCTGGATTCCCAAACGTCCTATGCGGTCATCGGGCTCATGAAAAAAATGCGCGACGATCTCGGAACCACCTTTATTTTTTCGACGCACGACACAAAGATCGTGGGTGAGGCGGAAGTTCTTTTCCGCCTCGTGGACGGCCGCCTGGCCGAAAAAGAGTTGAAGGAAGGAACAGCGCATGCGTAATCTTTTCAAAATCGCCATCCGCAACCTGATCCGCTACAAGCGCCGGACGCTGCTCACGGCTTCGCTCATTACGATCGGCGTCGTCTTTGTGCTGGTCTTTGTCTCCGTAAGCGGCTCCTTCAAGTCTATGATCACCGGCCAGATCACCGATTCCATGATGGGCCATTTGCAGATCCACCGCAAAGGATATGTCGCGTCCATCGACAACCTGCCTTTAAATCTGAACATGAAACCGAACGCCTATCAGACAATCAGGCAGGCGCTGGCCGCGGATGAACAGGTGGAAGCCTTTTCGCCCCGCCTCAAGTTCGGCGCCATGTTCAGCAATTTCACCGAAACCACCAATATCCGCCTGAACGGCATCGATCCCGAAGCGGAATTCAGGACCGTACCGCTTTTGCCCTCGCGCATTCTCGAAGGCAAATCAACAGTCGGCAGAGGTGAAATCCTGATTCCCGCGCTTCTGGCCAAAGGAATGAAGGTTAAACCCGGCGATCCGGTCGTAATTGTGGCCACCAACGCCGACGGGTCCGTCAACGGCATGCAGTTCACTGTCGCCGGCATCCTGGAGAGCGCCACGGGACCCGGCGGACGGGACGGGTATGTCCGTATGGAAGACGCGGCTCAGGTACTGCGCATGACCGAACCGGAAATCAGCGAGGTGGCGATCCGGCTCAAAGATTTCGGACGCCTGGCCGCCGCCGTCCAGCATTTAAAAAATGCGACGGCCGGCGAGGTGAATCCGCAGGGGCAGCCGCTGTTTGAAGTCCATTCGTGGGAGGACCTCTCGCCTTTTTTCAACATCGCCCGAATGATTGACATCATGACCTTTTTCATCCGGATCATGCTGATTGCCATTGTGCTAATCAGCATCATGAACGTCATGGTGATGGCCGTTTATGAACGCATTCGGGAAATCGGCACGATAGCCGCGATTGGAACGCCGCCGGGGAAAATTCGTTCCATGTTCATTTTGGAAGGATTCTGCATGGGGGTGGTCGGAGCGGGAGCGGGCGTCGGGATCGGGGCCGCGCTCATCGCTCTTCTCAACCTGATCGGCATCCGCTTTGACTTCGGCCAGCAAAAAGGCCTTCTCCTCAAGGCAACGCTCGACCCACCGGATCTGCTGGTGGTTTCAGTCATTGTCATTACAGTCGCCGTATTGGCAAGCCTACAGCCGGCCGTCAAGGCCTCCCGGATGGAGCCCATCGACGCCCTGCGGCATGTATAAAAAAGGAGAATGAAATGAAGAAAACTATTTACCTTGTTTTTGCCCTGATCATCATGTTGCCGTTTTCCGCCTTTGCCGTGGACGGAACAAAGCTTCTACAGGAGATTGACCGCAACCTTTCGCCGGAATCCTACGAGTCCTACCGCAAGCTTATCAACATCGAACCGGACGGAAGAAAGAAAGAGTTCACGCTCTTTACGGTTAAAAAAGGGTTGGACAAGGTGGCCTCCGTGTTTCTGGCGCCGGCCAGCGAAAAAGGCCGCAGCACGCTTCGTCTGGGCGACAACATGTGGCTTCACATTCCCAACGTCGGTAAACCCATCCGCATTACCAGTCTGCAATCGGTTGTGGGCGGCGTGTTCAACAACGCCGACATTCTGCAACTGGATTACGCCGCGGAATACGATGTTCTGGCCGTGAAGGAAGAAGGCGGAGAATATCTTCTGCTGCTCAAGGCCAAGTCCAAAAGCGTGGCCTATGACCAGCTTAAAATCAGGGCGGACAAAGCCAAACGTCTGCCGGCGAAAATCGAATGTCTGACCGAAACGGGCATGCTGATCAAAACGCTTTATTTCAAGAATGTGAAGGATTTCGGCGGCGGCATCGTCCGGCCCGCGGTGATCGAAACGGACAGCCCGCTTTACAAAGGCTACAAATCCGTCATGATCATGGTCCAAATCAAAAAACGGATGCTCAAGGATGAGGTTTTTTCGCTCACTTTTATGCCGAATCTGGAGTCTTTGCGCTAGATGAAACGATTCGGACTCATTTTTCTTGCCTTGCTGGTTTCGGCAATGCCATCCGCGACCAAGGCCGAAGAGAACTATACGTTTGATCTTTCCGAAATCGAAAAAAAGCCCTATCATTTTTCAGGTTACATCGAAGCCAAACCCGTTCTTTACGGTCTGAATTCCAATTCCGCTTTTTATCAGCTGCGTTTTTTTGATGATCCAAACCGGCAGGCTCTGCCTGAAGCCAACGGCCGTGTGCGCCTGGAAGGCAGCTATGAAAAGAGCATCTTCCGGGTCTTCGCAAGGCTCAATACCGATCTGCAGTACAACGATTACGCGCACGGCTCGGAGCAGACAACGTTTTACGAAGCCCACGCGTCCGCCAAGCCGATGCCAGCCGTTACGATCGATGTCGGCAAGAAAACCTTGAAATGGGGCAAAGGCTATGCCTGGAACCCCGTTGCCTTTGCCGACCGGCCCAAAGATCCGGACGATCCCGAACAGGCGATGGAAGGATACATTGTCGCAACGGCCGATTTAATCCGCAGCTTTGACGGGCCGCTCACGATAGTCTCCTTTTCGCCGGTGCTTTTCCCCGTTTATGATCACATCAACTCAAACTTTGGCCAAAACAACAAGCTCAACACCGCCGGCCGCCTGTATTTTCTTTTCTATGACACGGACATTGATGTGATGTTTATGACCGGTGGAAGCCGTCCGGACCGCTATGGCTTCGACTTTTCGCGCAATATAACCACCAATCTTGAAATTCACGGTGAATACGCGTGGATACAAAATACCCAGAAAACCGTTCTGGATGCCACGGGTGCTGCGAAAGCTGTCGAAGGGCAGGCGCACACCTTCCTGATCGGCTTGCGCTATCTCACCTCTTTTGATCTTACCGCCATCACCGAATTTTATCACAACAGCGCCGGGTTTGATCGGGATGACATGCAGAATTTCTACAGTCTGGTTTCCCGTAGTTTTGATGCGTATCAAACAACGGGAGACCAGACCGGATTAGAACGCGCGGCTCAGCTTGCCGACTCCGGTTACGCCCGTCCCAACGCCATGCGCAACTATCTGTACATCCGTCTGAGTCAGAAGGAGCCTTTCGATATTTTGTATTTCACGCCGGCTCTCACCTGCATGATCAACACGGACGACTCTAGCGCCAACGTCATGCCGGAGTTTCTGTACACCGGCGTCACCAACCTTGAGCTTCGCTTTCGGGCAGGCGTTATGATCGGAGGACAAAATACCGAATTCGGTGAAAAGCAAAACGACTACCGCATTGAATTGCGAGCCGGGTATTATTTTTAGAGACATCGTTTGTTTATCCGCCTCGTTTGACCTGACGGTGAATCAGGAATATCATATATTTTTTGGCGTGGCAGACATCGAACGTTAACTTTTTACCAACCGTAAACTTGAAAAGGAAAAGATTATGAAACAAACAAAATTCATCTTTATCGTGATTGTGTTCCTGGCGTTTACCGTCTACGCGGGCTCCGACGCCAAAACCGACATGGCTTCCCCCGTTCAGAAAGCCGCCGACTTTGAGCTGCCGGATCAGGACGGAAAAATGTGGAAGCTCAGCGATGCGGTGAAAGAATACCGCGCCGTCGTGCTGGCCTTTTATCCCAAAGACGATACCGGGGTCTGAATTCGCCAGTTTGTTGAGTTTCA
>JAQVQT010000078.1:0-1946 GCA_028701435.1 Smithellaceae bacterium
GCCAACATCAAGCTGGTGGTGGATTTCGAAATCCGCATGGCCACGGACGGCAGCGTCTGCGCGCGCGGGCGCACGGAGCAGGTGGCGGTGAAAGTGCCGGAGATGGAAACGCTCTTCAGCATTCCGCAGGATATTCGGAATTTATTGGGATTTTAAATGGAGAATCGGTTCAAGCAATCTTTTGTGGCGGGTGTGGAGCGGGTGGCGGCCTGGGCGGATCTGCTCGACGCGATCAATGTGTATCCGGTGGCCGACGGGGATACGGGGCGGAATCTTTGCGTCAGTCTTTCTCCGCTTCGCCAGGCCGACGGCGAAAAAGATAAAATCGTCCGGCGGCTGCTTCTGGCGGCGCGCGGCAATTCCGGAAATATCGCTTCGCAGTTCTTCTCGGTATTTTACGCCGCCGATTTTTCGGGAAGCCTGAAGGAAACGGTGCGAAAGGCGAACGAAAAAGCCTGGAAGGCGGTCAGCGACCCGCGGCCGGGGACGATGCTGTCCGTTTTTGACGAACTCGCGGAGGCTCTCTCCGAAAAGGAGACCCTTTCCGATCCGGAGAACGTGGACCGGATTATGGCGCGCCTCGAAAAAGCCGTTCGCGAAACGAGGGAAACCCTGCCCAAATTGAGACAGGCCGGCGTCGTGGACGCGGGCGCCCTGGGCATGTACATTTTTTTTGAAGGCTTTTTCCGAACGCTGGCCGGACTGGACAATTCGTATCGTCCGGTCACGGAAGTTTTTTCTGGCTTTCTTGCCATTTCACCCGCGTTTCACGAAACCCTCGAATCGGGGTATTGCGTGGACTTCGTGGTGAAGGCCGATGCGCCGTCGGAAGACCTGGCGAGAATTGCCGCCGGACAGGAAAGCGCCGTTATTTTGCGCGAAGGCGACCTGTATAAAATTCACCTGCACACGGACGACCGGGAAAAGATCCGCTCGCGAATGGGCGCGCTGGGTTCGGTGATGGCCTGGGAGGACGACAATCTCACCGCCCAGATTCGCGACTTCATGAACGCCCCGGCGGATACCGCCCTGCACATCATGACGGACGCCGCCGGTTCGCTCACCCGCGACGACGCCAAGAAGCACGGCTTTACCCTTCTGAACAGCTACCTCAACGTGGGCGACCAATCGATGCCCGAGACGTATTTTCACCCCGCGGAACTTTACAGGGCCATGAGCGCGGGCGTGAAGGTCTCCACGTCGCAGGCCTCCGTGTTCGAAAGGCATCAGTGCTACGCGAGCGCGCTCGCCCGGTTTGAAAAAGTTCTCTACCTGTGCGTCGGATCCGTCTTTACCGGCAATTACAGCGTGGCGATGGAGTGGAAAAAGAAGCATGACCCGGAAAATCGACTGACGGTAATCGACACGGGCGCCGCCTCCGGCCGGCTGGGCGCGATGGTGTTCGCAACGCAGAGCTTTCTCATGAAAACGAAAGATATGGACCGGACCATCGCCTTTGCCCGGGACGCGGTCGCGCGCTGCGAAGAGTATGTGTTTCTCGAAAAGCTTCAGTATTTGGCGGCAGGCGGCAGGCTTTCCAAAACCAGCGCCTTTTTCGGCGACATGCTGAAAATGAAGCCGGTGGTTTCCCCGCAGCCGGAAGGCGCCAAAAAGATGGGCGTGGTGCGCAACCGCGCCGATCAGATCAAAATGGCGCTCGAGAAGCTGGCCGCGGTCCTTGCACCGGACTCTTTAGCGCTCATCATGCTGGAGTATTCGGACAACATCGAACAGGTTTCCGAATTCCAAAAGCAGGTGCAGAATCTGTATCCGCGCGCGGAGATTATTCTTCAGCCCCTGTCGCTCACGTCCGGCGCGCACATGGGCCCCGGAACGTGGGGCATCGCGTTCTTGAGGCTGGATGAGGTGTAGGGAACGGCTTGTGACCTTTAGGTTATCGCGACCGTTCCCTACGGGTCATGGGTCAGAGGTCATGGGTCATGGGG
>JAQVQT010000078.1:2046-8164 GCA_028701435.1 Smithellaceae bacterium
CGACGAGCGACGAACGAAAAGGGACCATCGAGTGGTAAATAATGAGTCATAAAAAACGGACAGCAAACGAACAGAAGGATGGGAAAAACAAGCGGCGGGCGGGAAGGAATCTCGGCCGGTTCGCTTTTGTCATTCCCACATACAATCATGCCGCGACGGTTGCGCAGGTGGCCGGAAGGGCCCGCGACATGGGGTTTCCCGTTTATGTCGTGGACGACGGATCGACCGACGACACGTCCCGTCGGCTGGCGGAAGTTCAGGGCATCGAAGTTCTTCGCCATGAAAAAAACGAAGGAAAAGGCGCGGCCATCCTGACCGGTTTCATGGCCGCCTCGCACAAGGCCGATTACGCGATCACGCTCGACGCGGACGGTCAGCACGACCCCGAAGACGCCGTTCGTCTAATCGATGCCATTCCTCTCAAAAAAAGACCCATTGTGGTGGGAGCGCGTCAGGGGATGGACGCGGTGCAGGGGGCCCACATTCCCTGGACCAGCCGCTTCGGCAGAAAGTTTTCCAATTTCTGGGTCCGCATGTCCGGAGGGCCGAGAATTTCGGACACCCAGAGCGGCATGCGCATCTATCCGCTTCCGGAATCCCTGAGCCTTCCCGTGCGGGCGAGGCGGTTCCAGTTTGAAGTGGAAATTCTGGTCCAGGCCAAAAGAATCGGCATTCCGATCATCGAAGCGCCGATCCGGGTTCTTTATCAGCCGGACGGAGCGCGAATCTCTCATTTTCGACCCTTCGTTGATTTTTTGCGCAATGCCAAAACTTTTACCCGCCTGATGTTTACCCGTGTTTTCGGCCGTCATTAACGGCGAAGGTCAACTTCTCCTTTGACCGCCCGGTTTTCCCTTGCCAGCCTTTGGGAAATATGATTTAAAAACCGCAAAGAAAGCAGGAAAATAATCCCGACAATCTGAAGGTTTTCATGCCGCCTCGCCGATATCCCATAAGATGGTCGATGGTTCTGGTCACCGCCCTGATCGTGGGGATTCTGTTCTACTGGGAAACCAGCCACTTAAAAATTGAAACCGATATTCTCGAATCCATGCCGCACCATGACCCGGTGCTGGCCTCCGCCCGGCGGGTCATCACTCACCTGCCCGTTTCCGACCGGGTTTTCATCGATCTCGAACAGTCCTCCGCCGACCGCGACCAACTGGTGGAGGCGGCAAAGCTCGTTGAAGACCGGTTAAGCAAAAGCGGTTTGTTTGAACGAGTCGGGATCGCCGATGAGGCGGGTGCGTTTCCGGAGCTGATGGCGCATGTCCGGGAGCATCTGCCGTCGCTGTTGAGCGCGGAGGATCTCGAACGGAAAATCGCGCCGCTTCTCGCGCCGGAAAAAATCCGTGAGACGATGGCGGAAAACCGGCGCAGCCTGGAGGAGCTTCAGGGCATCGGCCGGGCGGAAATGATCGCCCGGGACCCGCTGGGATTTTCCTCGGTGATCCTGGAGCGAATGTCCGCGCTGCTCCCGGCCGGTTCCACCCAATTCTATTCCGGCCGGCTTCTGTCTTCCGACGGACGCCACGCGCTCGTCATCGCGCGGCTGGCCGGCTCCGGGACGGACACGGCCCGGGCCGCGCAAATCGCCGCGCTGGTGGAAGACTGCGGGCGAATGCTTAAGGCGCGCGGGGATTCGAACGAGCGATACACACTGACGCCGGTGGGTTCCTACCGCGCGGCGCTGGACAACGAAACCGTTGCCAAACGAGACACACGGCTGGCGATTCTCCTGACCATGCTGGGAATCTCGCTGCTGCTGATGGTGGCTTTTCCCCGACCGCTGATCGGTTTGCTGGCGCTTCTGCCGTCAGCCGTGGGGGCCATTTCCGCTCTGTTTGTCTGCTCTTTGTTGTTTTCATCCATTTCGGTGCTGGCGGTGGGATTCGGCGGCGCGATTCTGGCCTTTACGGTCGATCTGGGCTTGACCTACCTTTTGTTTCTGGACCAGCCGCGGGCTACATCCGGGCGAGAGGCGGCGCGGGAAGTATGGTCGGCCGAATTCACGGCGGCCCTGACCACGATCTGCGCCTTTTTGCTGCTGCTGGTGAGTGATTTTAAAATCCTGGCCCAAATCGGCGTGTTTGCCGCGCTGGGCATCGCCTTTGCTTTTCTGTTTGTTCACTTCGTTTTTCCCATGATCTTTCCGGCCATGCCGCCGGCCCGCCGCGAGGCCAACCAATGGCTGGCGCGGGCTGTTCAAAAAATGGCCGCGCCGGCTTCCTGGAAACTGATGGCCGCGCTGGTCTTCGGACTGACAATGCTGTTTTTCGCCAAACCCGTCTTCAACGTGGATCTGCAGTCCATGAATTCCGTGAGCCCCGCGACGCTTGCCGCCGAAAAGAAATTGCAGGACACCTGGGGAAATCTCAGCGGCAGGCTGTATGTGCTTCTGGAGGCGCCGGATGTGGAGCGGCTGCAGAAGAAAAACGATCAGCTCGAAGCGCTGATGGTCAAAGAAGTGGAAAGCGGCAGGCTGGCCCCCGCGTTTCTGCCGACGGTTCTTTTTCCCACGCCGGAGACGGCCGCCCGTCATTTTACCGCCTGGCGCTCCTTCTGGACGCCCGAGCGCGTCGGGGCGCTGCGGATGAACTTAGGCGAGGCGGCAGTGAAGAACGGCTTTGCGCCGGATGCTTTTGATTCTTTCTGGCCGGTCTTTCAGACGGATCGACCGGGCGTTTTTTCGATTCCGCAACGGCATTTTGAAATGCTGGGCATTGCCCGGACGTCCGAAGGATACGTGCAGCTCACGCCGATGGCAGCCGGAAAAAATTACAGCGCGCCGGAATTCTTTGCGCGGCTGGCCGGCGCCGGCGAGCTCGATCTGTTCGACGCGGATTGGTTCAACCGCCGCCTGGGAGAATTTCTCAAGAACATGTTCGTCGAAATTGCCCTGATCGTCAGCCTCGGCCTGATCATGGTGGTTTTTTTGTTTTTTCTGGACTGGCGTCTGTCGCTTGCCGTTCTGGCTCCCGTGGCGTTCGCGCTCGTCTCGACGCTGGGAACGCTCAAGCTCATCGGCCGTCCGCTGGACATTCCCGGCATTATGCTGTGGGTCGTCATTTTGGGCATGGGCGTGGATTACGCCATTTACTACACCTGTACGTACCAGCGTCATCCGGAGGAAGCCTCTCCCGCGATGAACACCGTCAAACTCTCCATTTTTCTGGCCGCGGCCACGACGTTCATCGGCTTCGGTGTTCTGACGCTGGCGAATCACTCGCTTTTGCGCAGCATCGGCCTGGTTTCGCTTCTGGGGATCGGGTACTCCCTGCTGGGTGCGTATTTTATTTTGCCGACCCTGATGCGGAAAATTTTTGCGCCGGTTGACTTTCCCGCCGGCACGGTTCAACCGGCCTCCCGGGAGCATGTCCGCCGCGTTTGTTTGCGCTATCGTTTGCTTCCCGGGTATCCGAGGGTTTTTGCCCGGTTCAAGATGAAGCTGGATCCGATGTTTTCCGAGCTGGATCGATATGTGCAAAACCCCCGCCGCATTCTCGACATCGGCTGCGGCTTCGGCGTGCCGGCCGTATGGCTTCTGGAAATCTTCCCGCGGGCGCAAGTGTTCGGCCTGGAGCCGGACGGGGAAAGAGTGCTGATTGCCAACCGCGTAATCGGCGCGCGGGGTCGGGTGCAGGTTGGGCGGGCGCCGGATCTTCCGGACGTAGAAGGTCCGGTGGACCATGTTCTGATGCTGGACATGCTGCATCTGATCGATGATCGCGAAGTACAGCTTGTTTTTCAGCGCATTTACGATAAGCTCGGGCCGGACGGGGCGCTGGTGATTCGGGCGACGGTACCCTCGGCTGGAAAAGTTCCCTGGAAGAGATGGATCGAGGCGGCCCGTTTGAAGTGGACGGGAATGCCGGAGCGCTTCCGTGGGGAAAGAGAAATCACGGGCTTCATGGAGGCGGCGGGGTTTGCCGCTATGGTCCACGCCTCGCCGGTTCCCGGCGTGGAAGAAAAGTGGTTCATCGGAAAAAAACGGGGGGAGGCTTCCGGCTGATCCCCGCGGGTCCCGAACAATCGGTGACAAAGAAGCATTTCGGATGGTCGTCGACCGCGCCGCTCCAGGGCCGCCGACGAAGCAGCCGTTCATAAAATTCTAAGGAGGTTTGACCATGTACGAGCAGAAACCCTGGCTGAAGTTTTACGGAAACGTTCCGCATTCCATCGACTATCCCCGCGTCACCATGTATGAGGCGCTCCTGCAGACGGCGCGGGAGAAAGCCGACGCCCTTGCCTACGACTTCATGGGATATACATCCACCTACAGCAGGTTCGTTTCCGAAATCGACCGGTGCGCCGACGCCTTGGCCGCGCTGGGCCTGAAGCAGGGCGACCGCATCACCATATCGATGCCCACGTCCCCGCAGGGCATCATCGCTTTTTACGCCGCCAACAAACTGGGCGCGGTGGCCAGCATGATCCATCCTCTTTCCACGGCCAAGGAAATTGAATTTTATCTCAACGTCGCCAAAAGCCGATTCGCTCTCACGCTGGACGCCTTTTACGCCAAGTTCAAGGAGGTGCAGGCCACGACGCCGCTCGATACGCTGATTCTGGCGCGCATTCCGGATTATCTGAGCATTTTCAAACGGGTCGGCTTCAATCTGACCAAAGGCCGGCAGATTCCAAAAGTCCCCGCGGATCCCATGGTGAAATGGTGGGCGGATCTCATGAAAGGCAGCTACCCCAGCGCCCCGCAGGCCAAAATGGATACGGACGACATGGCCGTGATTCTCTACAGCGGCGGAACCACCGGTGTGCCCAAGGGCATCATGCTGTCCAATATGAATTTCATATCAGAAGGCAAGATGGTATCGGAATGGGGGAAGCTGGATGACGCCACGTCCGTGCTGGCTATTTTGCCGATCTTTCACGGCTTCGGCCTCGGGGTCTGCATTAACGCCTGCTTCATGGGCGGCGGCAAAAGCATTCTGGTGCCGATCTTTACCCCGGAGACGGTGGCGGACCTGATCCGATCGCGCAAACCGTCGTTCGTCATCGGCGTGCCGACGCTCTTTGACGCGCTTTCCCGCAATCCCAAAATGCACAAGTCGGACCTGAGCTGTCTTCGGGCGACGTTTTCCGGCGCGGACATGCTGCCGCGTCCGGTCAAGGAGCGTTTTGAAGAAATGGTCAAAAAGCAGGGCGGCAACGTTCAGCTTCTGGAAGGCTACGGACTCACCGAGGCCGTCACCGCCATCATGGCCACGCCCATCGGCAACTACCGCGAAGGCAGCATCGGCGTTCCTTTCCCGGACATGCTGGCCAAGATCGTGAAGCTCGACACCATCGAGGAGGCGCCGCTGGGTGAGGAAGGCGAGATCTGCGTGGCCGGCCCCGCCGTGATGATGGGCTATCTCGATCAGCCCGAAGAAACCGCCGCCACGCTTCGAAAGCACGCGGACGGCCGCATCTGGCTGCACACCGGCGACATCGGCACGATGGACGCCGACGGATTCTTCTATTTCAAACTTCGCCAGAAGCGGATGATCAAATCCTCCGGCATGAACGTCTATCCCGCGCAGGTGGAAGAGCTGCTCTACAAGCATGACAAGGTGCGCGACGCCTGCGTCATCGGCGTGCCCGACGAAGCCCAGGTCCAGGCGGTGAAGGCGTTTGTGGTTTTGAAAAATCCCGCCGACGCGGGCCCGGAAGCGGAAAAAGAGCTGATCCACTATTGCCGCGAGAATCTGATCAAGTGGAGCTGTCCGCGCTCCATCGAATTCCGCACGGATCTGCCCAAGACCCTGGTCGGCAAAATCGCCTTCAACACGCTGGAAAAGGAGGAAGTCGAAAAGTTGAAAAAGGAAGGAAAATTCGCCGGATGAGTGGAGGGCGAATTTTCAGTCTTTCCCTTTCCAACGGAAACATCCTTCAACCCCGGGAAGGCAAGGGAATGGTTCCATTTGTTTTGTGCCGCTCCATCAAGATGGAACTTTCCCTTGATTTTCCGCCGGCGGATAAGATCCGTCTTCCAGATGCACTTCCGCGCCGGTGACGGGCGGGTTGAAAACGCACAGCAGACGCATGTCTTTGGACGCCCGCAAAAGATGCTCGTCGTGGTTGTTCAGCGCGTATATTGTTCCCGGCACGATGTGGTGAA
>JAQVQT010000079.1 GCA_028701435.1 Smithellaceae bacterium
TTCTGGATTACAAAATGCCCGGCATGGACGGGCTGGCCGTTCTCAAGGAGGTCAAAAGGATCAACCACGAGATCGATGTCGTGATCATTACCGCCTACGGAACCATCGAAACCGCCGTGGAGGCGATCCAGGCGGGGGCCGTGGATTACATCACCAAACCGATCGAACTGGATGAATTGTTGATTCTGGTGGACCGGGTCGCGGAGCGCCGCGGGCTGATCCGTGAAAACGACCTGCTGAAGCAGGAGTTGGGCAAGACCGGCGTCACCGCGGAAAAAATCATTTACAAAAGCGCCCGTATGGTGGAGCTGATGAACATGGCCAGCCGCGTCGCGCCCAGCCGGGCCACCGTGATGATTTCGGGGGAAAGCGGCACGGGCAAAGAGCTCCTGGCAAGACTGATTCATCAGTTGAGTCCGCGCGCCTCCAGGCCCATCGTCGTGGTCAACTGCGGCGCCCTGCAGGAAAATCTGCTGGAGAGCGAACTGTTCGGCCATGAAAAGGGCGCTTACACCGGCGCCGGTTCACGGCGCATCGGCCGATTTGAAGAGGCGGACGGCGGCACTCTTTTCCTGGATGAAATCGGCGAATTGAGCCCCGCCGTTCAGGTGAAGCTTTTGCGGTTTTTGCAGGAGAAGGAAATTTCGAGGCTCGGCAGCAACGCCAGCATTTCCGTGGACGTCCGGATCATCAGCGCCACCAACCGCGATCTGGAAGCGCGCGTTCGGGAAGGGGCCTTTCGCGAGGATCTTTTTTACCGGCTGAAAGTGGTGGCGATGTCCCTTCCGCCGCTTCGGGAAAGAAAGGAAGACCTGCCCTCCCTTTTGGATCACTATCTGGAAAAATTCGCCGCGGAAAACGGCAAAAGCCTCAGGGGCATCACGGCGGAAGCCAGGGATCTGCTTTTAAAGTACGACTATCCGGGCAATATCCGGGAACTGGTCAACATTATGGAGCGGGCCGTCGTCATCGCCCGCAACGACTATATTACCGTGAGCGATTTGCCCTTTGGGCCTGGTTCTTTTTCCGGCGCGCCGGGCGGCTCATCAGCCGGCACGCTGCGGGATTCCGTCGAAGATCTGGAGAAGCGCCTGATCGGCGAAGCCATGGCGAAGGCGGCTGAAAACCAGACCAAAGCGGCGGAATTTCTGGGCATGTCGGAAAGAATGCTGCGGTATAAGCTGAAGAAATACGATTTGAAAAACTGAGAGTGCCCGTGGAAACGCCCGGAAGCACGCGGGTGTGACCTTCGGCGGCATTATCCGGCCGCGGTTTCCCGAAGACCTGATTCAATGATGCCGCGCGCCCGGTCCACCAGTTCGTCCAGATTGTCATCCGTATAGCCGGCGATGTCGATGGGCTTGTGGATGATCATGCGCGCGCATCCGGGAAAGAGATCGACGGTGTCCGTAGGCAAAATATCGCGCGTGCCGACGATGGTGATGGGCAGGATCGGCAGCCGGAGATCCACGGCCATTTTGAAGGCCCCTTTTTTAAAGACGCCCAGCGAGCCGTCCCTGCTTCTGGTGCCTTCCGGGAAGAAGATGACCGATGTGCCGTTGACGATCTTTTCTTTGGCCGCTCTAAGCGAGGCGACGGCCTTTTCATGGTTGGACCGGTCGATGAAAATATGCCCGACTTTTTCGCAGCCGATCCCGATACCGGGCACTTTTCTCAATTCCTGCTTCATCACCCATTTGAAGTCAATCCCCAGCCAGCCGTACAGGACAAAGATATCATACTGGCTTTGGTGGTTCGCGACGATGACATACGACTGCGTTGGGTCGATGTTGCCTCTTCCAGTGACCCGAACCCGGATCGGCGTGAGATAGCCGTTGAGACGAGACCAGACGGTTCCGCAGATGAAGCTGGTAATCCGGGGATTTGTGACAACGGCCAGCACCACCGTCAGAGACCCGAAAAAGAGGGTGGAGACCGCCAGATACGGAGCAAAGATCAACCACTTGTACGGTTGATACAGGATTCTCAGCATTTTATTCACCGTTTTGTTTCCAAATAAAAATTCGGATCATCGTTTGATCGAACGGCTGAATAAGGCTTGGGGCCGGACCCGTACGGGCGTTTTCGCTATCGGTTTTCGTAGCGTTTTTTCATGTCGCACAGCATGGTGTAGTGCCGTCTTTCCTCTTCGATGATTTTGTCGATGGCTTCATGCTGGGCCGCGGGAACCAGGTTTTTGATTTCATGGTAGTACAGGACCGAATCCAGTTCGCGCTGCATGGCAAACTCAAAGGCCCCCACCGTGTCCGTCACTTTCGCGAGCTGCCGGTCCATGATTTCTTTGGTAAAGATCAGGTTGTTGTCCACGTAGTTGCGCAGATAGGTGCTGTATTCTCCGGCATACTGCTCCGGTGGATTATATTTTTCCATGGCGGCGAAAAACTTTTCAAACGTGCGCTTGTGCGCGGCTTCCGCCTGCGCGAGCTGGGAGAAGAGCTTTTTGGCGTCTTCCTGCTTGGCGATCTGTTCGGCGAATTTGTAAAAATTGATTCCATTTTCCTCAATTCTAATCGCCACTTCGACGATGTCGCTTGCTGCGAATACCTGCATAGGGTTTCCTCCTGAAAGAATATGATGACCGCTTAAAACTGAACATATTTTAACGGCTATTGCAACCTTTTTGGCGATGTTTCAAATCCATTTTTTCCTGCGGAACAACATAAGCATTCCCAGGGCGATCGTCAACATGACGCCCAGAACGGCAAAGTAGCCCCACCGCCAGCCCAGCTCCGGCATATTGGCGAAATTCATGCCGTAGATGCCCGCCAGAAACGTCAACGGCATGAAAATAGTGGCGATAATGGTGAGAACCTTCATGACCTGATTCATCCGCATGCTGGCGGAGGACAGGTAGATGTCCAGCATGCCGGCCAGCATGTCCCGGAAGGTGTCCACCGTGTCAACGACGGCGATAATGTGGTCGGAAATGTCTTTGAAATAAATCAGGTCCGAATCGGCAATGAGCGGGGAATCCGACCGCTGCAAGAGACCGATGGCCTCCCGAAGCGGCCAGAGCGACTTGCGCAGCAAGATCAGTTCTCTTTTCAGCAGGTGGATCGCCTGCAGTTTGTCGGGCGTGGTTTTCCGGATGAGGTCATCTTCCAGGAGTTCAATTTTGTCGTCGATGTCCTCCAGCACAACAAAATACTGATCGACGATGGCGTCCATCAGATGATGCGCCAGGTAATCCGCCCCTGCCTTGCGGATTCGTCCCTTGTCGGTGCGGATTCTCTCGCGGATGGGATCGAACAGCGTTCCCGCTTTTTCCTGAAAGGACAAAACGAAATTCGGGCCTAGAAGGATGCTGATCTGCTCCGCGTGCAGGTGCGGGGCGGCGTCAGGCTGGATGTTTTTTAAGACGATGAAGATATAATCCGTGAAGTCTTCCGCTTTCGGCCGCTGATCGGTGTTGAGAATGTCTTCCAGAATCAGGGGATGAAGGCCGAAGATGCGGCCGATTTCCTCCAGACGCCCGACGTCCTGCAGACCGTCCACGTGGACCCAGAGGATGCCCGATTTTTTCTTTTCCTCGATGAGTTCCTCCGGCGAAAATATTTCCTTTTCCGAAAGGGCGGCTTCGTTGTAGCGCATCAGCCGAATGCGGGATGAATCCTCGTAGGCATGGCCGATGTGCATCAGGGTCCCCGGGCTCAATCCGGCCTTTTTCGATCTTCTTTTCATGGCGAGGGTCATGGGTTTGGCTCCTTGGGCTTGACGCGGACGGTGACCCGCACCTCGGCGGATTTTCCGTCCGGGAAAGAGGCGCCGGGGATGGTGTTGACCTTGAGCGCCACCGTCATGGAGGAAGTGACGCTTTGCAGATCGAGGGGCTCCGTTTCCAGCCGAAGGCCGGCGGTCTTGATCCGGGAATCCAGCATGACCCGGAGCGCGGCCGGCTTTACGGATATTTTCTGCAGGACCAGGTGATCCGGCAGCCGGTTGACGGTCGCGACGTGGACCGGCAGATGCGCGACAATCTGCCGCGACGCGAAAACCTTGATTTTTACGGGGCTGATTTCGGCAATCGACAAACCGTTGGGCGTGTTCACCATGTTCCGGTTCAGGGAAAACTCCTGATTTTTCTGCGCCAGCGCCGATACATCCAGCGAGAGCTTCAACGAATCTTCATTCATCAGCCGAAAGGCCTGTTCGGGTCCCTGCAGGGTTATTTTGGCCTCCTTCACCGGCGGGGCGACGAACTGCCATCCGGCCGGCATGTTTTTATACTCGAGGGGAACGAAAAAATCACGGCGCACCGTGTCCCGCTGATAACCGAAGGTTGCCCACAACACAAAGGCCAGCCCCACGGCAATCAATTTTTCCTTTGTGTTTTCGCTGAGCCAGGCCCGGAGAGGTCTTTTTTTCGGTGCGGGCCGGTATTTCGCGTAGTATTTTTCCAAAACCTCGTGAAGCGTCGAGGCGCCGGGGACGACGGAAAGCGACTCCCCCTCGGAGACGGAAATGGTGCCGCGCTCTTCGGACACGACAACGCACAGGGCATCCGAACGCTCCGTCAGCCCCAGCGCGGCCGTGTGGCGCAGACCGATGTTTCCGTGTCGCGCGGTATTGACGGACAGGGGCAAATGACAGCCGAACATCACCACGCGGTCATCCTTGAGGACCACGGCCCCGTCATGGCCCGGGGAATGAGGATCGAAAAGGCTTTCCAGAAGCGGTTCGCTCGCGGTGCCGTGTAAGGGAATGCCGCCGTTCAAATGTCGGTCCAGCGGGTCATTCCCCTGGATGACCAGCAAGGCGCCGACGCGCTTCTTGGCAAGATTACCCGCGGTTTCCGCGATGATGTTCGCGGTTTTTTGCAGCCGCGACAGGGGCGGAGCCTCTTTGCGAAGCTGGCCCAGCATGGCAATGCGCTCAAAGAAGCCGCGCAGGTCTTCCTGAAAGATCACCACCAGGACGAACAGCAAAATGGCGAAGAATCCCTGGAGCACAATCACGGTAAGATAGAGCTGAAAAAACCGGGCGGCCAGATACACGCCGCCCAGAAGCAGGATGCCGATCAGGACAAATCGCGACGCCCTGGTTTTAAACCACATCAGGAGGGCGAAAATCATTCCGGCGATAATCGCCATGTCCAGGATGTCCTGAATTCGTATGTTTTTGATGACGGACGCGGCGGCGTTGACCATATCCATAACGGCACGTTTCCAGTTTGAGAGAAATAGACGGCAATGTATAACGGCATTTGATGACGGATGTCAAGGAACAAGGCAAAAAAACGCCCCCCCGGAGAAAGGGGAGGCGGATGGTAGGGGCAAACCGCGAGACACTCCTTTTCCCGAAGCGTCGCCGGCAAATGCCGTCTTCGGGAAAGGGGCTCTTGCTCTAGTAGTATTTTCCGGCGATATAGTCGCTCAACTGATTGATGAGAAAATCCTTGTTGGAGATGATCAGCTTCAGGACGTCGCCGATGGAAATGATGCCGACAAATTTGGATTTTTCAAAAACCGGCAGATGGCGGATATGCTTTCCCGTCATCAGGACCATCGCGTCTTCCACGGTGGTGTCCGGGGTGACGGAAAACAAATGGGAAGACATGGCTTCCTTGACCAGGGTCTTCTTGGAGGTTTTCCCCAGAAGGATAATTTTTCTGGCATAATCTCTTTCCGAAAAGATGCCCACCACCTTCTTGTTTTCCATGACCACCAGAGCGCCGACTTCCTTCTCGCTCATTTTTTCCAGGGCTTCATATACGGTTGCCTTGGGAGAAATCGCCTGAATCTTTCCGTCCTTCGCCTTGAGAATATCCCTGACATAGTTCATAGTCGCCTCCTGTATTGCCTTCGGTGATTTGACTTCATCTTAATATATGTGCGCTCAAAAATAAAGGTGAAAATGCACGAAAAAAACGGCGGCGCAGGATTTTTCGCCGGGCGGCGCTAGAGCACCCGGGCAACCAGAATGCCGGTGAAATTTCCGCGGCGGCGCAGGTAGTCTGAAAGTGTTTCGCGGGAAACGACGACGGCGCCTTCCCGGCGCGAGGCGTGCAGCAGGCGCAGACGGCCGCGCTCGCGGACGGCCAATCCGACATGCGCCACATCCAGCCCTTCCTGGTTTGTCGTAAAGGCGATGAGGTCTCCCGGTTGAATGTCGTCCTGAATTCGGGATACCCGTTCTTTGCCGATTACGTAAAACGGACTTCGCGACAGCCTCCGCTCCGTCCGCCTCATTTTCCCCGCCTGGGTTTGATTTTTCAAGGCGGCGTATCGTTCACGACGGGTCGTCATGAAATGAATTTCTTTTTGCCGGCGCTCGCCGCCCAGATCCCGCGAAACGTCCGTCAGGGTCTTTTTTTTCTGATTATCGGCGAGCCAGTCTGTAAAGTAGTGAAGACGGGAAGCGTAGCCGTCGATTTTTCCCCGGCGGTAGCGAATGCGCCGAAGGTTCCTGCGGAATTCCTGAGTGCTGAGCTTTCCGGACGATGCGCACCGGACCAGGGCCAGCACGGTTTCCACAAAGGTCGTGCAGTCAAAGGCCTGAAGATTGACGATCAGCTTTTCACGGCCCGGTCCTTCCAGGGTGCCTTCCCGGTAAGGCGCGCCCAGGAAAAAGCGGCCGGTTTCAACAACCAGATTGCCGGGAGAAAAATCTTGTTCCGTCGTCTGTTGGTTTTTTGGAGGAGTTGCCGGTGTTTTCATCCGTCGCCACAAGGTCTGCCGGGATTCGCCGGTCGGACGTTCAGGGTTTTATTTTTTGATTTTCAGATGCGCCTGCAGGTACGTTTTGAAGGAGGCGAAATCCCTGGACAGGTTGATGGCGCTTCCTTCCCGTCCGGCCAGGTCCTTCATGCTTTCCGGCGGTTCGGGGTCGATCCCCAGCAGGTTTTTGATCTCGTCGGGAAACTTTGCCGGATGGGCGGTTTCCAGACAGATGGCGAGCCTCGTGTCGCCGGTTTTTTTCTGGTAGGCCGCGAGCCCCGCCCAGCCGACCGCTCCGTGCTGCTCCAGCACCACGCGATAGCGCTCATAGACGCTTTTGATGGTTTGCCGGGTTTCCCCGTCGCTGACGCTCACGGAAAAAATGCGGCGCCGCATTTCCTCCAGGTCGGGATAGCGGTGAACCCTGCCCGTGCGATCGACGGTGCCGCCGTACAATTCAAAGAATCGCGCCAGATTGCTGGGATGCCCCACGTTCATGGCGTTGGAAATGCAGGCGCGCGACGGCGATACTTTCGTGTAGGTTCCGGTTTCCAGAAAAGCGGGAAACTCGTCGTTTTCATTGGTGGGCATGATCAGCTTGGCCACCGGCAATCCCATTCGGCGGGCGTATTCACAGCCCAGGGCGTTTCCGAAATTGCCGGAAGGGACGGAGACCACCACTTCCTCGCCGGCGCCGGCCAGTTGGGCGTAGGCATAGACATAGTAAACGATCTGCGGCAGAATGCGCCCGAAGTTGATCGAGTTGGCCGACGACAGATTGAACCTTGCCAGATCTTTGTCGGCAAACGCTTCTTTGACCAGATTCTGACAGTCGTCGAATTTTCCGTCAACGCACATGGCCCGCACGTTGCCGCCGATGGTGTCGAGCTGCTTTTTCTGCATCAGGCTCACTTCATCCGCCGGATAGAGGATGGTCACATCAATGCCGTCAACGCCCTTGTAGGCTTCTCCGACTGCGCTTCCCGTGTCGCCGGACGTCGCCACCAGAATATTGAGCCTTTCCCCTTCGGGCCGGCAGTGGCTCATGAGCCGCGCCATCATGCGGGCGGCGAAATCCTTGAAGGACGCCGTGGGGCCCTGGTCCAGCCGAAGGACAAAGGCGCGCGGATACACCGCCTCCAGCGGGACGGGAAAGTTATACGCGTCCTTCACGATTGCCTCGAGGACTTCGAAAGAAAATTCTTCCGAGAGAAACGCCCGGGCGACCAGCAGCGCGGCCTGCCAGTAAGGTTGGTCGCGCAGCGCAACAACATCCTTCATGGAAAGCCGCGGAATGGCATCGGGAACAAAAAGTCCCTCATCCGGCGATTGCCCGGCCAGCAGCGCTTCCCGAAAAGACACGCTTCCGGTAAAGGGGGTAATTCCTGCAGCCTGTTTTACATGGCGATTGGTGCTGTAGTAGCGAATGGGCATGCCCGTTGTCCCTTTCAAAGGTGATTTTCTATAATCTGATTGGCGCAAATAAA